>DASZDF010000313.1:0-14234 GCA_035942275.1 Solirubrobacteraceae bacterium
GTGCCGCGAGCGCCGCCGGCAGCTCGGCGCGGGCGGCGGGGTTGAGGTCGGCGCCCAGCGCGGCGGCGACGAGGCGGCCGAGCAACTCGCCCTTCAGGTCCCGGATCGCGGCCACCGCGTCGGCGAACGGGTCGCGGCCGGGGCCGCACGCGAGCGGGTCGCACAGCGCGCGGAGCACCCCGGGCACCGCCGCGAAGACCGCGCGCTCGAACGGATCCTCCATCAGCGCGTCGGTGCCCGGCGCGTCCAGCGCGAGGACGCTGACACGGTCCGGGAAGCGGCGCGCGTAGGTCTGCGCGTACCAGCCGCCGTGCGAGATGGCGTAGAGCGCCATCCGCTCCACGCCCAGAGCGGCGCGCACGGCCTCGGCGTCGTCGGCGACGTCCCGCGCCGTGTACAGGCTCGACGCGGCGCCGAGCTCGCGCGCACACGACGGCGCGTCGTCGCAGCCGAGCGGCGCGGAGCGGCCCGTCCCGCGCGGGTCGACGAAGACGACGTCGTGGGTCGCCCGCGCGGCGCCGAAGGCCGCGAGGCGCCGCCTGAGATAGCTCCGGCCGTCGTCGCCCGGGCCGCCCGGGAAGCCCAGGAGCACCCCGCGCGACTGCCCGCGCGCGCGGGCGCGATAGACGGCGAGGTCAAGCGTGCCGGGCACGGCGCCCGTGTGGTCGAGCGGGACGGTCACCGTGCCGCACTCGAGCTCCTCGCACGGCGCGAACGCGATCTCGGCCTCCGCCGTTCCCGTAGGGACGGCGGCGGCGAGGGCCGTGACGGCCGCGAGGACGACGCGCTTCCGTGCGGTCATGCCTGCTTGTTCGCACCGGATCCCGGTTCGGATGCATTCGGCGCCACTGGACGAATGGCCGCTTGCAGCGGCAGTTGAGCGCCCCGTAGTGTCGTCCAAACGCGGGTCGGCGACGCTCCTGCCGTCGCGGACGACCCGCGGCCCACCCCGGGAGCAAACGGATTTGCCAAGAAGTCGACGCAGCCGCTGGGCGCTTGCCTGCCTTGGCCTGCTCGCTTCGGGCCTGGCGATAGCCGCACTCGCCCTCGCCGCGGGCTCGCTCTCCGCCTCTCGCGACACGATCGACTTCGGCGAGCGGAACATCGACGACGGCGCCTCGGGCCTCGAGGCCACGACGATCACCAACGCCGGCCCCGATCCCGTAGCGATCAACCACCTGTCCCTGTCGGGCCTGGACACCGACCAGTTCGTGGTCGACCTCCAGCCGGGCGACTGCGACGGCTCCACCGTCCTGGCCGACGACCAGTCGTGTGACGTCCACGTCTACTTCAATCCGACGGGAACCGGCTCGAAGTCGGCCACCCTGAACATCGTCCCCGATCCGGGCGACGCTTCGGTCGAGATCGCCCTCGCCGGCACCGGGACGGACCGGGTGCTGACCGCGGCCCCCGACACGCTGCCCTTCGGTTCGCAGGACATCGCCGACGGGGCGACGGCGGCGCAGACGTCCGCGGTCCAGAACACCGGTACGGAGACGGTCGACGTCGCCGCGGTCACCGTCGGCGGCGCCGACCCGGCGCACTTCAACCAGCTGACCAACCTGAGCAGCGACTGCACCGCGGCCACGACGCTGACCGCCGGCCAGAGCTGCAACGTGCGCGTCGAGTTCGACCCGGCGACGACGGGGGGGAAGGCGGCCACCGTGACCGTCGACTCGAACGCGCCGGCCGACGAGACGATCGCGCTGAGCGGCACGGGGACCCAGGCCGTGCTGACGGCCGACCCGGACTCGCTCTCCTTCGGCTCGCGGGACGTCGACGGCGGCGCTACGACCGGCCAGACGTCGGTCATCGAGAACACCGGCACGGCGACGGCGAACTTCACGGGCATCACCGTCGACGCCGGCTGGGAGCGGCTGACCGGCGCGGCGGGGGACTGCGCCACGAACGAGGCGC
The DNA here is from genome assembly GCA_035942275.1 of Solirubrobacteraceae bacterium. GTDB lineage: Bacteria > Actinomycetota > Thermoleophilia > Solirubrobacterales > Solirubrobacteraceae > CADCVT01. The sequence goes on from DASZDF010000313.1 coordinate 1,918, forward strand.
TCGCGGTCGGCGACGAGTGCAACCTGCGGATCGCCTTCGACCCGACGTTGACCGGACCGCAGAACGGCAACGCGACGATTGGCTCCAACGCTGCCGACGAGACGATCGCGCTGAGCGGCACCGGCACCCAGACGGAGCTGTCGCGCAGCCCCGCGACGCTCCCGTTCGGCTCGCAGGACGTCAACGGGGGCGCGACCGTGGCGCAGGAGTCGACGATCACGAACTCCGGCACCGAACCGGTCTCGATCGTCGCCGTCAACGCGAGCGGCGACACGACGCAGTTCCAGCGCCTCACCGCCCTGGGCACGGACTGCACGACCACCACGACGCTGACGGCCGGCCAGACGTGCGAGGTCCGGGTGGCGTTCGACCCCACTACGACCGGCGCGAAGTCGGCGACGTACACGGTCGACTCGAACGCCGACGACGTAAGCGTCGGCGCGACCGGCACCGGGACGCTGAAGGAGCTGACCGCCGCACCGGACAGCTTGCCCTTCGGCTCCAAGGACGTCGACGACGGGGCGACGGCCGCCGAGAGCTCGACCGTCACGAACTCCGGCACCGAGACCGTGACGGTCACGGCGGTGACGGTCGGCGGCGCCCACGCCGCTGACTTCACGCGGGTCACCGACGCGAACGACTGCGCGGCCGGCGCCGAACTCGATCCGACCGAGACCTGCATCGTCCGCGCCACGTTCAACCCGAGCGGCACGGGCTCGAGGACCGCGACGGTGACGATCGACTCCGACGCGCTCGACGAGACGATCGCGCTGAGCGGCACCGGCACGCAGACCGAGCTGTCGCGCAGCCCCGCGACGCTCCCGTTCGGCTCGCACGACGTCAACGAGGGGGCGACCGCGACCCAGGAGTCGACGGTCACCAACAGTGGCACGGAGCCCGTCTCGGTCGTCGCCGTCAACGCGAGCGGCGACACGACGCAATTCCAGCGCCTCACCGGCCTGGGCACGGACTGCACGGACACCACGACGCTGACGGCGGGCGAGACCTGCGAGGTCCGGGTCGCGTTCGACCCGACGACGACGGGTGCGAAGTCGGCGACGTACACGGTGGACTCGAACGCCGACGACGTGAGCGTCGACGCGACCGGCACCGGCACGCTGAAGCAGCTCACGCCCGTCCCGGCCACGCTCCCGTTCGGCTCGCGGGACGTCGACACCGGGCCCACCGCGGCCCAGACGTCGACGGTCGCGAACACGGGCGACCAGCCGGTGACGATCGCGGCGGTCACGCTCGGCGGCGCCAACCCGAGCCAGTTCCAGCGGCTCACCGGCGATCCGGACGACTGCGCGCCGGCGACGACGCTCCAGCCGCTGGAGGACTGCACCGTTCGCGCCGTGTTCGACCCGTCGTTCAAGGGCGCCAAGAGCGCGACCGTCACGGTCGACTCGAACGCGCCCGACGCGAGCGTCGCGCTCACCGGCACGGGCATCGAGTCCGTCTACGAGTCGAGCGACGATCCCCTCGACGAGGGCCACGTCACGAACGGCCAGGTCAACGCGGTCGCGTTCGACGCGGCCGGCCGCACGTACCTCGGCGGCACGTTCACCCACGTCGGCCCGCGGACCGGGCACGGGGTGAAGCTGAGCGAGTCGAGTGACGAACCCGCGAGTGGCTTCCCCGACGTCAACGGGGCGATCCGCGCGGTTGTGGCCGACGGGAGCGGCGGCTGGTTCATCGGCGGCGACTTCACGTCGGTCGGCGGCGTGCCGCGCTCGCGCCTCGCGCACATCCTGTCCTCGGGGGCGGTCGACAGCGCCTGGGACCCGAGCGCCGACGGCCGCGTGAACGCGCTCGCCGTGTCGGGCAGCGCGCTGTTCGTCGGCGGCGAGTTCGCCGAGATCGACGGGGTCGAGCGGGCGTTCCTGGCGAAGCTGACATCGGCCGGCGGCGCGGTGGACCCGGACTGGGACCCGATCGTGAACAACCGCGTGTGGGCGCTGGCGGTGGGCGGGACGGCGCTCCACGTCGGCGGCGAGTTCACGCAGGTCGGCGGCGAGGCGCGCAACCGCCTCGCGCGCGTGTCGACGGTCAGCGGCGACACCGACCTGCTCTGGGACCCGGACGTGAACGGCATCGTCAGCGCGATCGCGGTGTCCGGCACCGACGTCTTCGTGGGCGGCGGCTTCACGGAGGTCGGCGGCGAGGACCGAGACCGCCTCGCCAAGGTGACGGGGGTCGCCGGCGATCCCGACCTGGCCTGGGACCCCAATGCCAACAACACGGTCTCGACCCTCGCCCTCGACGGCAACGACCTCTACGCGGGCGGCGCGTTCACGACGATCGGCGGCGAGCCGCGCAACCGCGCGGCGAAGCTCTCGGCGACGAGCGGTGCCGTCGACGGCGCGTTCGACCCGAACGCGAACGCCGCGGTGCACGCGCTCGCCGTCAGCGCGGCCGGCGTCTACGTCGCGGGCGACTTCACGCAGATCGGCGGGCAGAGCCGCAGCCGCCTCGCACGTGTCGCGAGCGGCAACGGCGCCGCCGACGGCTGGGACCCGGCCGCCAACGGGGCCGCACGCGCCCTGGCGCTGAACGGCACCGATGTGTACGCGGGCGGCGACTTCACCTCGGTCGGCGCGACGGCGCGCAACCGCCTCGCCCGGCTCGAGCCCGACGGGACGCTCGACACGGACTGGAACCCTGACGCCAACGGCACCGTGTCCGCGCTCGTCGTCTCCGGCTCCGACGTCTACGTCGGCGGCCTGTTCACGTCCGTCGGCGGCCAGGCGCGCGACCGGATCGCGAAGCTCTCGACCTCGAGCAGCACCGCCGACCTCGCCTGGAACCCGGGCGCGAGCGGAACCGTCTCGGCCCTGGCCGTCTCCGGCACGACCGTCTACGCGGGCGGGCTCTTCCTCACCATCGACGGCGAGTCGCGCAGCAGGCTCGCGAAGCTGACGGGCGCGTCCGGCGACCTCGACACCGGCTGGCTGCCGGCCGGCGCCAACGGCCAGGTGAGCGCGCTCGCGCTGTCGGGTCCGGACCTGTTCGCCGGCGGCGCGTTCACCACGATCGGCGGGGTGTCGCGCGCTCGCATCGCCAAGCTCGACGCGGGCGGCGTGGGCGGCATCGACAGCGGCTGGGATCCCGGCGCGTCGGGCACGGTCTCGGCCCTGGCGGTGGACGGCACCGACCTCTACGCGGGCGGGTTCTTCACGACGATCGGGGAGCAGCCGCGCAACTTCGCGGCGCAGCTCGACACCGGGGTCGCCACGGTCGACCCGAGCTGGAACCCGAACCCCAACAGCATCGTTCGCGCGATCGTCCTGTCGGCGACGGACGTCTACGTCGGCGGCGACTTCACTCAGGTCAGCGACCACCCGCACAACCGCCTCGCCCAGCTCTCGCAGACGGGGACGGGCGCCGCGGACGCCGGCTGGGATCCAGAGGTCACCGGCGGCAACGTCCACGCCCTCGCCCTGTCGGGCGACCGGCTCGCCGCGGGCGGCTCCTTCACCGCCGTCGGCGGCCAGAGCAGCCAGGGCTTCGCGCTGCTCGAGCTGCCGACGCTCACCACGGCGCCGGGCGGGCTCGCCTTCGGCGAGCGCGAGGTCGCCGCCGGCCCGACGGCCGAGCTCGAGTCGACGATCACCAACCCGCGGGCGGAGTCGATCACCTTCACCGCGGTGAGCCTCGGCGGCCCGGACGCGAGCCAGTTCGAGCGCCTCACCGGCGACCCGGACGACTGCACCGCGAGCACGGTGCTCGACCAGAACGAGACGTGCACCGTCCGCGCCCGCTTCGACCCGACGTCCGCCGGCGCGAAGTCGGCGTCGGTGAGCATCGTGTCGAACTCGCCCGGCGTCGACGTCGCGCTGACGGGGACCGGCTCGGCGACCCAGCTGTCGGCCGATCCGGCGTCGCTGCCGTTCGGCGGAAAGGACGTCGACGACGGCGCCACCGCGATCCAGACCTCGACGGTGACGAACTCCGGCACCGAGCAGATCGACTTCGTCAGCGTCACCGTCGGCGGCGCGAACGCCTCGGACTTCGCGCGGTTGACGGGCGAGTCCGCCGACTGCACGGCCACGACGATCCTCCAGACGGGCCAGACCTGCGAGCTGCGCGTCGAGTTCGACCCGGGCACGACGGGCGCGAAGGCGGCAAGCGTCACGATCGACTCGAACGCGGACGACCTCGTGGTCGCGCTCTCCGGCGCCGGCACCCAGACCCAGTTGACGCGGAGCCCCGCGTCGCTGGCGTTCGGCCCGCACGACGTCGACGACGCGCCCACGGCGGCGCAGGAGTCGACCGTCACGAACTCCGGCACCGAGACCGTCACGCTCACCGGCGTCGCCACGACCGGCGACGCGGACCAGTTCGTCCGGCTGACCGACGCGGTCGCGACCGATTGCGCGTCCGGCACCGAGCTCGACGCCGGCGAGACGTGCAAGGTGCGCGAGCGGTTCGACCCGACCACGGTCGGCGTGAAGTCGGCCACCGTCACCGTCACCTCGAACGCCGTCGCGATCACCATCGGGCTGTCCGGCACGGGGACGCAGACGCAGCTGACGGCGGAACCGGACAGCCTGACGTTCGACCCGAAGGACGTCGACGACGGCGCCACCGCGCCGCAGGAATCGATCGTCACCAACAGCGGGACGGAGGCGGTCACGGTCGCCGCGGTCGACGTGACCGGCGACTCCGCGGACTTCGTGCGGCTCACCGACGAGGACTCCGACTGCTCGACGGGCGACGTCCTGGCGGCCGGCCAGACCTGCAAGGTCCGCGTGGAGTCCGATCCCGCCACGGTCGGCGACAAGACGGCGACGGTGACGATCGACTCGAACGCGCCTGACGAGACGGTGGCGCTCTCCGGCCGCGGCATCGAGACCGAGCTCTCGCGCTCGCCCGCGAGCCTGCCCTTCGGCGCACGCGACATCGACGACGGGCCGACCGCGGCGCAGGAGTCGACGGTCACGAACTCGGGAACCGAGACCGTCGACCTCGACGCCGTGACCTTCGGCGGCGCGAACGCCGACCAGTTCGCGCAGCTCACCGGCGAGGGCACGGACTGCACGGCGGCGACGACGCTCACGGCGGGGCAGACGTGCAAGCTGCGCCTGCGCTTCGACCCGACGGCGACGGGCGAGAAGGCAGCGTCGGTGACCGTCGAGTCCAACGCGGACGACGTCGCGGTGACCCTGAGCGGCACCGGGACGCAGACGCTGCTGACCCGCTCGCCCGACACCCTCCCGTTCGGCAACCAGAACATCAACGACGGGCCGACCGCCGCGCAGGAGTCGACGGTGACGAACGCCGGCAGCGAGAGCGTGACCTTCACCGCGATCGACCTCACCGGCGACACGACGCAGTTCGAGCGGCTCACGGGCCAGCCGAGCGACTGCACCGCGTCGACCACGCTCACCGCCGGTGAGACCTGCAAGCTGCGCGCCCGGTTCGACCCGACGACGACCGGCCTGAAGTCGGCCACGCTCACGGTCGACTCGAACGCGGCCGACGTGTCGGTCGCGCTCACCGGCACCGGCGTGCTGACCCAGCTGCAGCGCAGCGCCGCGTCGCTCGCGTTCGGCACGAAGGACATCGACGACGGCCCGACCGCCGCGCAGGAGTCGACGATCACGAACTCCGGCAGCGAGACCGTCACGGTCAGCGCGATCGACTTCACCGGCGACACCACGCAGTTCGAGCGGCTCACCGGCCAGCCGACGGACTGCTCGGCCGCGACCGTGCTCACCGCGGGCCAGACCTGCAAGGTGCGCGCGCGGTTCGACCCGACGACGACCGGCGCGAAGTCGGCGACCATCACGGCCGAGTCGAACGCCGCCGACCAGGAGGTCGCGCTGACCGGCACCGGCATCCAGACGCTGCTGACCCGGTCCCCGGGCACGCTGCCGTTCGGCCCGCACGACATCGACGATCCGCCGACGGCGACGCAGACCTCGACGGTGACCAACGCGGGGACCGAGACGGTCGACCTCGACGCGGTCGACGTCACCGGCGACGCCGGCCACTTCGAGCGCCTGACGACCCAGGGCAGCGACTGCACCGCGGCGACGACGCTCACCGCGGGCCAGACGTGCGAGGTGCGGGTGCGGTTCGACCCGACGACCGTCGGCGCCAAGACGGCCACCGTGACCGTCGAGTCGAACCTCGCCGACGACGTGACGCTCGCGCTGTCGGGCACCGGCACGCAGACGCTGCTGGCCGCCGACCCGGACACGTTCGCCTTCGGCGCGAAGGACGTCGACGACGGCGCGACGGACGGCCAGACCTCGGTGATCGAGAACACCGGCACCGAGCCGGTCACGTTCACCGGCATCACCGTCGACGCGGGGTGGGTGCGGCTGACGGGCTCGGCGGGCGACTGCGCGACGACCGAGGCGCTCGCCGCGGGCGCGGAGTGCAACCTTCGGGTGGCGTTCGATCCATCGGCCACCGGCGTCCAGAACGGCAGCGCGACGATCGACTCCAACGCGCCCGACGAGACCGTCGCGCTGAGCGGCACCGGCATCCAGACCCTCCTCTCGCGCGACCCGGCGACGGTGCCGCTCGGCTCCCAGGACGTCAACGAGGGCCCGACCGCGGCGCAGGAGTCGACGGTCACCAACAGCGGCACCGAGCCCGTCTCGATCGTCGCCGTGAACGAGTCGGGCGACGGCGACGAGGAGTTCGAGCGGCTGACCGGCGCGGTCGGCGACTGCTCGAGCACCACCACGCTGACGGCGGGCCAGACCTGCAAGGTCCGCGTGCGGTTCGACCCGGTGACGCAGGGCGCGGCGTCGGCGACCTACACCGTCGACTCGAACGCTGCTGACGTCGCCGTCGACGTGTCGGGCACCGGCACGCTGAAGGAGCTGTCGGCCGGCGACGCCGCCCTGGCGTTCGGCGCGAAGGACATCGACGACGGCGCGACGGACATCCAGCCCAGCACCGTCGAGAACACGGGCGACCAGACGATCACCATCGTCTCGGTGGCCGTCGCCGGCGACACCGCGCACTTCGAACGGCTCACCGACGACGCGGACGACTGCACCGCCGGCGACGTGCTCGCTCCACTCGAGTCCTGCGACGTCCGCGCCCGGTTCGACCCGACGAGCGTCGGGGTGAAGAGCGCGACGGTCACCATCGACTCGAACGCGCCCGACGAGACCGTCACGCTCGGCGGCACCGGCACCCAGACCCTGCTGACGCGCGCGCCGGACTCGCTGACGTTCGGCTCGCTCGACATCGACGATCCGCCGACGGCGACGCAGACCTCGACGGTGACGAACGCGGGCACCGAGACGGTCGACCTCGACGCGGTGACGTTGGGCGGCGCGGACCCGACCCACTTCGGGCAGGTCACCGGCCAGGCGGGCGACTGCACCGCCGCCACGACGCTCACCGCGGGCCAGACCTGCGAGCTGCGCCTGCGCTTCGACCCGAGCACGATGGGCGCCAAGGCGGCGACGGCGACCGTCGAGTCGAACGCGGCGGACGTGTCGGTGACGCTGGCGGGCACCGGGATCCAGACGCTGCTGACGCGCGCGCCGGACTCGCTGGCGTTCGGCTCGCTCGACATCGACGATCCGCCGACGGCGACGCAGACCTCGACGGTGACGAACTCCGGCAGCGAGCCCGTGGACCTCGACGGGGTGGCGGTCACGGGCGACGACGCCCACTTCCAGCGGCTGACGAGCGAGGCGACGGACTGCACAGCGGCGACCACGCTCACGGCGGGCCAGACCTGCGCCGTCCGCGTGCGCTTCGACCCGTCGACGACGGGGGTCAAGGCGGCGACGGTGACGGTGGACTCGAACGCCGCCGACGTCACGGTGGCGCTCTCGGGCACGGGGACCCAGACGCTGCTCGGCCGCGCGCCGGACACGCTCTCGTTCGGCGCCCGGGACATCGACGACGGCCCGACCGACGCGCAGACCTCGACGGTCACCAACACCGGCAGCGAGACGGTCGACCTCGACGGCGTCGCGGTCACCGGCGACGACGCCCACTTCCAGCGGCTGACGAGCGAGGCGACGGACTGCACCGCGACGACGACGCTGGCCGCGGGCCAGACCTGCGCCGTGCGCGTGCGGTTCGACCCGTCGACGACGGGCGTCAAGGCGGCGACGGTGACGGTGGACTCGAACGCCGCGGACGTCACCGTGGCCCTCTCGGGCACGGGGACGCAGACGCTGCTGAGCCGCTCGCCGGACACGCTCGCGTTCGGCCCGCACGACATCGACGACGCCCCGACCTCCGTCCAGACCTCGACGGTCACGAACGCCGGCAGCGAGCCCGTCGACCTCGTCGGGGTCGACCTCACGGGTGACGGCGCCCAGTTCGAGCGGCTGACGAGCGCTCCGGCGGACTGCACGGGCGCGACGGTCCTGACCGCGGGCCAGACGTGCGACGTCCGCGTCCGCTTCGATCCGTCGACGACGGGGGCGAAGGCCGCGACGGCGACGGTCGACTCCGACGCCGCGGACGTGGCCGTGGCCCTCTCGGGCACGGGCACGCAGACGCTGCTCACCCGCTCGCCGGCGACGCTGCCGCTCGGGGCGAAGGACATCGACGACGGCGCGACCGCGACGCAGACCGCGACCGTGACGAACGCCGGCAGCGAGCCGGTCGACCTCGAGGCCGTCGCGCTCACCGGCGACACGGGCCACTTCGATCACGTCATCGGCGCCGCGGGCGACTGCTCGGCCGCGACGGTCCTGACCGCCGGCCAGACGTGCGACGTCCGGCTGCGCTTCGACCCGGACACCACCGGCGCGAAGTCGCTGACGGCGACCGTCGGGTCGAACGCCGCCGACGTGACGGTCGCCGCGACGGGCACCGGTACCCAGACGCAGCTGTCGCGCGTCCCGGGGGCGCTGACGTTCGGCTCGCGCGACATCGACGACGGCCCGACGGCGACGCAGTCCTCGACGGTGACGAACACCGGGACCGAGCCGGTGACGATCGGCGCGGTCGCCGTCAGCGGCCACGACGACCAGTTCGAGCGGCTCACGTCGCTGGCGAGTGACTGCGACACGTCCGACACGCTCACGGCGGGCCAGACGTGCACGCTGCGCCTCCGCTTCGACCCGACGACGATGGGCGCGAAGTCGGCGACCGTCGCCGTCTCCTCCAACGCGCCGGCGACCGAGCTCGACCTGACGGGCACGGGCATCCAGACGCTGCTGTCGGCGTCGCCCGCGAGCCTGTCCCACGGCGGTCGCGACGTCGACGACGGCCCCGGCCCGGCGACGCAGTCCACGGTGACGAACGTCGGGAGCGAGACCGTCAACCTCGACGCCGTGTCGCTCGCCGGCGCAAACGCGGACCAGTTCAGCCGGCTGACGACCGAGGCGTCCGACTGCTCGGCGAGCACGACGCTCGCCGCAGGTGAGACGTGCAACCTGCGCGTCCGCTTCGACCCCGGCACGATCGGCGCGAAGGCCGCCACGGCGACCGTCGTCTCCAACGCGCCGAACCTCGCGGTCGCGCTCTCGGGGACCGGCACCCAGACGTCGCTCGGCCGGTCGCCGTCGTCGCTCGCCTTCGGCAGCCGCGACATCGACGACGGCGCGACCGCGACGCAGGCGGCCACCGTCACCAACACCGGCACGGAGAGCGTCAACGTCACCGGGCTGGAGACGACGGGGCAGTTCCAGCGGGTCGGCGGCGCGGCCGGCGACTGCGAGGCGACGACCACGCTGGCGGTCGGGCAGACGTGCGAGCTGCGCGTCCGGTTCGATCCCTCGAGCACCGGGGCCAAGACGGGCACGATCACCGTGCACTCGAACGCGCCCGACGCGAGCGTGAGCCTGTCCGGCACCGGCACCCAGACCGAGGTCGCAGCCACGCCGGCCGCCCTCTCGTTCGGGTCGCGCGAGGTCGACGACGGGCCGGGCGCCGCCCAGACCTCGACGGTCACCAACACCGGCAGCGAGCCCGTCGACCTCGGCTCCGTGACGGTCGGCGGCCCGGGCGCGGCCCAGTTCGAGCGGCTCACGGGCCAGGCGGGCGACTGCGCCTCGACGACGACGCTGACCGCGGGCGGCACGTGTGCCGTGCGCGTGCGCTTCGACCCGTCGTCGCGCGGCGCGAAGGCCGCGACGGTCACCGTCACCTCGAACCTGCCCGACGTGAGCATCGCCCTGTCCGGGACCGGCATCGACACCGAGCTGTCCGTCGCACCCGCGTCGCTCGCCTTCGGGGCCCGCGACATCGACGACGGCGCGAGCGCGGCGCAGGAGTCGACCGTGACCAACACCGGCACGCAGACGGTGACGGTCAGCGCCGCGAGCTTCACGCAGGGCGGCGGGAGCTTCACGGCCGGCACCGGCGCGGCGGATGACTGCGCCGCCGGGACGAGCCTCGCCCCGGACGAGACCTGCAAGGCGCGCGTGCGGTTCGACCCGAGCACCGTCGGTCCGAAGGCCGGCACGTTCGAGATCGCGTCGAACGCGCCGGTGCTCGAGGTCGCGCTCTCCGGCACCGGCACGCAGACCGCGATCACGCGGACGCCCGCCGGCCTCGCGTTCGGCTCTCAGGACATCGACTCCGGCCCGACGGCGGCGCAGCCCGCGACGATCGCGAACTCGGGCACGGAGCCGGTGACGCTCTCGAGCGTGACGGTCACGGGGCCCGACGCGGAGCGGTTCGAACGGCTGACCGGCCAGGCGACCGACTGCGCCGCCGGGACGATCCTCGCGCCCGGCCAGACGTGCGCCGTCCGCGCGCGGTTCGACCCGATCGCGACCGGCGCGCGCACCGCGGCGCTCAGCGTCGACGCCGCGGCGCCCGCGGCGGACGTGAGCGTCGTCCTGTCCGGCACCGGCGTCCAGGCCGAGCTCTCGCGCCTGCCGGCCGACCTCGGGTTCGGCGCGCAGGACGTCGACGACGGGCCGACCCCCGCGCAGTCGGCGACGATCGCCAACACGGGCAGCGAGCCGGTGGGCATCGCGGGCGTGAGCGTGAGCGGTGACGCCGGCGACTTCGAGCGGCTGACCGGCGAGGGCTCCGACTGCGACGCCGGCCGGACGCTCGCCGCCGGCGAGAGCTGCGCCGTGCGCCTGCGGTTCGACCCGGCGATCACCGGCGCGAAGGCGGCGACGGTCACCGTCGACTCGAACGCCGAGGACGTCAGCGTGGCGCTCGGCGGCACCGGCATCCAGACCGGGCTCGCGTTCACGCCGGCGCCGCTCGCCTTCGGCGCACGCAACCTCGCCGAGGGCCCGACCCCCGCACAGCCGTCCGTCGTGCGCAACACCGGCAGCGAGCCGGTGACCGTCGGCGCCGCGACCCTCTCGGGCGACGCGGCCGCGCACTTCCTGACGCAGGGCGGCCTGCCGAGCGACTGCGCCGCCGGCCGGACGCTGGGCGCGGGCGAGGAGTGCGCCGTGCGCACCGCGTTCGACCCGTCCTCGATCGGCGACAAGGCGGCCACGCTGACGGTGGCCTCGACCGCCGGTCCGGTGAGCCGCGCCCTGACCGGCACCGGCACCATGATCCGCCTCGTGCTGGGGAGCGGGCCGGCGCGCGCGAGCCAGACCGCCCGCCGGGTCTTCCGCGTGCAGCTCTCCGCGCTCGGCGGCACCGTGCCGCGGGTCACGCTCACCCTGAGCCGCGCCTCGGGCGGCAGGATCAGGCGGATGGTCGTCACGAACGTGTCCTCGCGCAGGACCGTGGCGATCCGGCTGAGCCGCGCGCTGCGCCGCGGCCGCTACAAGGTCACGGCGAACGCGCCGCTCGCGGCGCAGGTCGGCGCGGCCACGCGCACCTACCGCCTGCGCTAGTCCGCGCGCGCGAAGAGGAGGAGCACGCCGGTGAGGTCGCCGTCGTCGTTCTCGCCGACGGCCGACACGAGCGTGAACCCCTCCTCCTCGCGGCGGCGCAGCGCCTCCTCGACCGCGGGGAGGTTGCGGCTCAGCGTCCCGCTCGCGGTGCGGGTGCGGACGTACTCGACGGCGTGGCTCGGCATCGCCGCAGTGTGTCAGCGCCGCCGGAGCACCGCGCGGCCCGTGACGCGCAGCGCGGGGCGGCCGACCGGCGCGAACGAGGCGTAGACGCGCACGCGCTTGACGGTGCGGAGCGTCCGGCGGCCGCGGCGGGTGGCCCGGATGCGGACCTTCCTCACGCCGGTGCGCGAGCGCTGCACGCGCAGCTCGCCGATGACGCGGCTGCCGGCCGACCACTTGATCCGCAGCGTGCCCGGGACCAGCCAGCGATGCCGGTACCCGCGGCCGCGGCGGTGCGCCAGCGTCCGCCTCAGCCCGGCGAGCAGGTCGTCGTCGGTCAGCGCGCGCGCCCGCCGGGCCTCCGCGGCGAGAGCGAGCGGCGCGCCGAACGCCGGGGGCGCC
>DASZDF010000314.1:0-1643 GCA_035942275.1 Solirubrobacteraceae bacterium
CTGTGACCGGCGCCCCGCCCGCGCCGCGGCGCGGGGCGGGCGCCGGCGCGGCGGGAACGAGCTCGGGCGCGCAGACGTCGCAGCACGGCACGTCCGGTTCGGGCGTGGAGCGGTCGCCGAAGTGGCGCAGCAGCGACACGCGCCGGCACGTGCCCGACTCCACGAACGCCCAGACCGACCGGTACTGACGCCACCGCACGCGCTGCGCCTCGCCCGCGAACGAGCGGCACGCGGCGCGGGCGCGGCCGTCGAACGCCGCCGCGTGGCGGCCGCGCGCGCGATCCGGCGTCGACGGCGCCGGCTGGATGACCCCCGCGCGCGCGAGGTGGCCGAGGATCGCCCGCACCTGGTCCTCGTCGCAGTCGCGATCCTCGAGGTCGGCGAGCGCGACGTCGTAGCGGCCCTCGTGCGCCGCGCGGACGAGCGCCTTCGCGACGCGCACGACCTGCTCGTCGTGCACCTCGCCGCGCTGGATGAAGAAGACGTGCAGCCCCTTGTCGCGACCCTCGGCGAAGAGCAGGCAGCGCGCGGGGGCGCCGTCGCGACCGGCGCGCCCGGCCTCCTGGTAGTAGGCCTCGAGCGAGCCGGGCACCGCCTCGTGGCAGACCGTCCGCACGTCGGCCTTGTCGACGCCCATCCCGAACGCGTTCGTCGCCACGACGACGTCGACCTCGCCGCCCATGAACCGCCGCTGCGCCTCGGCGCGCGCGTCGCGCCCGAGCCCGGCGTGGTAGGGGAGCACCTCGCGGCCCAGCGCGGCGCGCAGCCGCTCGGCGAGCTCGCTCGTCCGCGCCCGGGTGCCCGCGTAGACGATCGCGGGAAGCGCGCCCTCCCGCTCGAGCGCGGCGACCAGCCGCCGCTCCTTGTCGGCCTTCGACTTGCACGGCACGACCGCGAACGACAGGTTCGGCCGGTCGAACCCGGTCGCGACCTTCACCGGATCGCGCAGGCTCAGCCGCTGCGCGATGTCGGTCGCGACCTGGGGCGTCGCGGTCGCCGTGGACGCGACGATGGCCTTCGCCTCCAGCGCGCGGGCCGCGTCGGCGAGCCGGAAGTAGTCGGGGCGGAAGTCGTGGCCCCACTGCGACACGCAGTGCGCCTCGTCGACCACGAAGAGCCCGATCCGCGCCTCGCGCAGCTGCGCGAAGAACCCCGGCGACGAGAACCGCTCCGGCGCGACGTAGAGCAGCTTGTGCTCACCGCGCACCGCGCGCGCGACCGCGAGCCGGTTCGCCTCCGCGTCGCGCTGCGCGTTGACCAGCGCGACCGAGCCCGGCGCGGCGCGCTCGAGCGCCTCGGCCTGGTCCTGCATCAGCGAGACGAGCGGGGAGACGACGACGGTGAGGTCGTCGCGCATCAGCGCGGGGAGCTGGTAGCAGAGCGACTTGCCGGCGCCGGTCGGCATCACCACCAGCACGTCGCGGCCCGCGAGCGCACCCTCGACCGCCTCCCGCTGGCCGGGGCGGAAGTCGGCGAAGCCGAAGCGGCGCTGGAGCTCGATGCGGGGGTCCATGGCGGACGAGCGACGTTAGCGAGGGGCCCGGCGGGCAAGCTGGCGGGAAGACGCTGACGACACGAAGCCGTGCGAGTTTCGTCGCAAACTGCGCAGGGGATCTCGCAGACGTGACCCGCCCGCTCCCTGC
>DASZDF010000315.1:0-3175 GCA_035942275.1 Solirubrobacteraceae bacterium
CGACGAGCCCGCGCGCGAACGTCGCGCCCATGGCGGCGCGCAGCGCGGGCCGCGACCACGGGTCGGCGCAATCCGGCGTGAGCGCGACGCGGGGGACGCCGAACGCGGCCGCGGTGCGCACGATCGAGCCGACGTTGCCGGCGCCCGTGACGCCGGAGAGGACGAGGCTGCGGGGCGGGAGGTCGGCAGGCGGTGCCTCCGGGATGCGGCAGACGGCGACGACCGACGGCGGCTGGCCGACGGCGGCGAGCGCGCGCAGCGCGTCCGGCGACGCGGGGACGCCTCCGTCGCCGATCACCCACTCCACCTCGATGCCTCTCGCGACGGCCTCCCGCAGCAGATCGGCTCCGTCGACGACGAACGCCCCCTCCTCCCGCCGCGCCTCCTCGTCGCGCAGCAGCCGCGCGGCGCGCACGACGCGCGGGTCGCGGGCGGTGGTGACGCGAGGGGGCATGGCGGCATACTCTCGCCGGTGCCGCTGATCACGGAGATGGAGCTGCCGCAGCTCGACTACCTCGACCCCGACCTGCGCGGGCCGCGGTACCACGAGATCGTCTCCGACCTGCGCTCGCGCGGGTGGCTGGCGAGCAGCCCGCTCGCGTACGTCGTCCTCGAGCGCGACGCGGCGAGCTTCTTCCTGCGCACGAAGAGCGCGACGTTCCCCGGCAAGCAGATCGCGGAGCTGTTCGGGATCGGCGAGGGGCCGCTCCACGAGGAGATCCAGCGCAACATCCTCCACATCGACGGCGCCGACCACCGGCGGCTGCGTAACCTCGTCAACCCGGCGTTCACGCCGCGCGCCGCCGACAAGTGGCGGCCGGTCATGCGCGGCTTCCTCGACGAGCTGTACGCGGAGCTGCCGCCGAGCGGCGAGACCGACTTCGTCGAGTCGTTCTGCAAGCCGTACCCCTCGCTGACCATCGCCGCCGTGATGGGCGCGCCGCACGACGACGCGCCGCGGCTGGCGGAGTGGTCGAACTGGATCCAGCGCCCGTTCGACGGGCCCACGCTGCTCGCCGAGCGCGACCGGGTGGAGCGGGCGTGCGCGGAGTTCTACGAGTGGGCCGACGCGATGCTCGCGGTCCGCCGGGCGACGCCGGGCGAGGACCTCGTCTCGACGCTCATCGCCGAGGAGCAGGACGGCGACCGCCTGTCCGACGTCGAGCTCGTCAACCTCGTCCTGAACGTGCTCGTCGGCGGCGTCGACACGACGCAGTCCCAGCTCGCGCACGCGGTCCGGCTCTTCGCCGAGCACCCCGACCAGTGGCAGCTCGTGCGCTCGGATCCCGAGGCGTACGTCCCGCGCGCGGTCGACGAGGCGCTGCGCTACGAGCCGATCACGCCGTTCACCGCGCGGATCATGACCGAGGACGTCGAGTACGGCGGGGTGACGTTCCCCGAGGGGACGATCGTGCTCGTCGCGCCGGTCACCGCCAACCGCGACGGGATCGAGGACGCCGACCGCTTCGACGTCACGCGCGAGCCGACGAAGCCGCTGACCTTCGGCGCGGGCATCCACTACTGCCTCGGCGCGAACCTCGCGAAGGCCGAGCTGCAGGAGGCGCTGACGTTGCTCGCCGCGCGCGTCGAGCGCTTCGAGCTGACGGCCGAGCCCGAGTTCGACACGGTCCAGGGCGTCTACGGGATGGTGTCCCTGCCCGTCCGGCTCGTCCCCGCCTAGACCTCGTTCAGCACCGCGCGCATGTCCTTGACGGTGCGAATCGTGCCGCGCACGGTGCCGGTGACCTTCGACTTGCCGGCCCGGGCGGAGTACGGGACGCGGACCTCCTCGATCCGCCAGCCGGCGCGCGCGGCGCGCATGACCATCTCCAGCGGCCAGCCGAAGCGGCGGTCCTCGATGCCGAGGGTGAGGAGGTCGGTGCGGCGGGCGGCCCGCATCGGGCCGAGGTCGCTGACGCGGACGCCCGCGCGGCGTCGCAGCTCGTACGCGAGGACGCGGTTCGCCACCCGGGCGTGCGGGGGCATCGCGCCGCGCTCGACCGCTCTCGCCCCGAGCACGAGGTCGGCGTCGCCGCCGCGGACCGGGTCGGCGACGCGCGGGAGGTCGCCGGGATCGAGCGACCCGTCGCAGTCCATGAAGCAGACGACGTCCGCCTCGGCGGCGAGGAGCCCGGCGTAGCAGGCGGCGCCGAAGCCCCTGCGCTCCTCGCGCACGACGGTCGCGCCGAGCCGCCCGGCCAGCCCGCCCGACCCGTCGGTCGACCCGTTGTCGACGACGATCGCGCGGTACCCCGGCGGCAGCCGGTCGAGCACGAGAGGCAGCGCTTCTCGCTCGTCGAGGACCGGGAGGACGACGTCGACCACGAGCCGGGAGACTAGGGGGATGCGCGTCCTGGTCACCGGTGGAGCGGGCTTCGTCGGGTCGCACGTCGTCGACGAGCTGCTCGGGCTCGGCCACGACGTCGTCGTCCTCGACGTCTTCCACCCGCTCGCATGGGCGGACGGCGCGCGCGCCGACCTCGACCCGCGGGCCGAGCTGGTCGAGGGCGACGTGCGCGACGCGCCCACCGTCGAGCGCTGCCTCGACGGCGTCGACCACGTCTGCCACCAGGCCGCGATGGTCGGGCTCGGGGTCGACCTGTCGGACATCGACGGCTACGTCTCGCACAACGACCTCGGCACCGCGGTGCTCCTGCGGGCGCTCGGCGCGCGCGGGTTTGCGGGCCGGCTCGTGCTCGCCGGCTCGATGGTCGTCTACGGCGAGGGGCGGTACGCGTGCGCGGAGCACGGCGTCGTGCGGGCGGGGCCGCGGGAGGTCGCCGCGCTCGACGCCGGCCGCTTCGACCCGCCGTGCCCGCGCTGCGGCGAGCCGCTCACGGCGCTGTGCATCCCGGAGGACGCGCCGCTCGACCCGCGCAACGTCTATGCCGCCACGAAGGCCCAGCAGGAGTACCTGGCCAACGCGTTCTCGCGCGAGACCGGCGTCCCCGTGACGTCGCTGCGGTACCACAACGTCTACGGCCCGCGGATGCCGCGCGACACGCCCTACGCCGGCGTCGCGTCGATCTTCCGCAGCGCGCTCGAGGCCGGGCGCGCGCCGCAGGTCTTCGAGGACGGCGGGCAGGTGCGGGACTTCGTGCACGTCCGCGACGTCGCGCGCGCGAACGTCCTCGCGCTCACCGCGGACGAGCCGGTGCCCGGGCCGTTCAACGTC
>DASZDF010000316.1:0-2503 GCA_035942275.1 Solirubrobacteraceae bacterium
CCGAAGATCAGCCCGACGGCCAGGAACCAGAGCACCTGCGCCACGCCGATGATCGCGGTCGCGACGAGCCGCCCCAGGACGAGCGCGATCCGCGGGATCGGCGCCGCGACGAGGCGGTCGAAGAAGCCGAGCTGGATCTCGAGGCCGACCGCGATCCCCGCGCCGACGCCGCCGAGCAGGATCGACTGGGTGATCGCCGCCGCGAGCTGGAAGTCGAGCATCCCGTCGCCCGCGGCGTCGAAGCCGGGGAGCCGGGTCGCCTGCTCCAGGCCACCGACGTTCACGGCCAGGAACATGCTCGGGAAGATCACGAGCGGCGCGAGGAACTGCGGGCGGCGGAACGAGTTGCGCAGCGCGCGCCAGGCGAGGGCGACGCTCGCGCGCAGCAGGCCGCCCTGGCTGTGCGCCCTCACGCGGCCGGGGCCGGGTCCGCGGCGGGCGCGTCCTCCGCGCCCTCGAGGTGCCGGCCGGTCTTCTCGACGAAGACGTCGTCGAGCGTCGGCTGCACGAGCTCGAGCGAGGCGACGGTGAAGCCGGCGTCGTCGAGCGCGCGCACGACCGGCGCGACGTCGCGCGCGCCGCCGGAGAGCGCGATCGTGAGGTGGCAGTCCTCGCTGGCCGGCCGGTGGTCGCCGAAGTCGGTCAGCACCTGCCGCGCGTGCTCGAAGTCGACCGGGCCGTTGTCCTCGACGAACGTGACGTCGAGGTGGGGGACCCCGACCTGCGCCTTCAGGTCCTCGGGCGTGCCCTCGGCGACGATCTTGCCGGCGCTGATGATCGCGACGCGATCGGCGAGCTGGTCGGCCTCCTCGAGGTACTGCGTGGTGAGGAAGACGGTCGTGCCCTCGTCGCGCAGGCGGCGGACCTCCTCCCACAGCGTCAGCCGGCTCACCGGGTCGAGGCCGGTCGTCGGCTCGTCGAGGAAGAGGACCTCGGGCTGGTGGATGAGCGCCATGGCGAGGTCGAGGCGCCGGCGCATGCCGCCGGAGTACGTCCCGACGCGGCGGTCGCGCGCCTCGGTGAGGCCGACGCGGCGGATGAGGTCGTCGCCGCGGTTGCGGACGTCCGCGGCCGGGATGCCGTGCAGCGTGGCCTGGAGCTCGATCAGCTCGCGGCCGCTCATGAGCTGGTCGAGCGCGGCCTCCTGGAGCGCGACGCCGATGCGCCGGCGCACCTCGTGCGGCTGGCGCGCGACGTCGAAGCCGGCGACGCGCGCGACGCCGCCGGTCGGGCGCAGCAGGGTGACGAGCATCCGGACCGTCGTCGTCTTGCCGGCGCCGTTCGGGCCGAGGAACCCGTAGACCTCGCCGGGCTCGACCGCGATGTCGATGCCGTCGACGGCCTTCAGCCCGCCCTTGTACTCCCGCTCAAGCCCTTCGGCCTCGATCGCATGCGCCATCCTGGTTGAGCCTATCCATCTTTGCGCGCGCAACTGTGACGAGCCGCATCCGAAACTCCGACCGCCCCATCGTGTTCGATTCCCCCTGATGACCAAGTCGCGGATCGTCCTGGCCGCCCTCGTGATCGCCGTGCTCATGGCGCTCGCGGTGCCCAGCGCCGCCCCGGCGCGCCTGATCGAGGTCGGCACCCTGACGTCGGAGACGGAGCTGCCGGCGCCCAGCTGCCCGACGCGGCCCTGCTTCGCCGTGAGCCGGACGACCGGCTACCAGGCGAAGGTGGGGACGAACCGCGGGCTGATGAAGGTGCCCGAGGACGGCCGCATCGTCGCGTGGACGATCCGCCTCTCGCGGCCCGGCCGCAGCCAGATCACGTTCTTCAACCGCCGCCTCGGCGGCGAGGCCTCGGCCGGGCTGTCGCTGCTCAAGCCGGGCAGGCGGCTGTTCGGCCGCGTGACCGCGCAGTCGCCGATCGTGCAGCTCCAGCCGTTCTTCGGCCAGACGGTCCAGTTCCCGCTCGAGCAGTCGCTGCCGGCGAAGAAGGGCCAGCTCATCGCGCTGACCGTCCCGACGTGGGCGCCGGCGATGGCGACGAACCTCGGTGGCGACACCTCGTGGCGGGCGAGCCGCCCCGCGGGGGAGTGCGACGACACCGAGACCCAGACCGCCCAGGCCGAGGTCAAGGACCTCGCGCAGTACCGCTGCCTCTACCAGCGCGTGCGGCTGACGTACACGGCGACGCTCATCACCGAGCCGAAGCCGAACCGGACTCCGCGCGAGCGCGACGACTGACGCCCGTCGCCTTCGTGGCAAGGGGCGCCTTCGCGCAGGTCTGCTGCGCCCGCGGCGCTTACTGCAGGGCTGGTGAAGGTGGCAGGAAGCGAGCCGGCTGGCTCCTTTCGAAGTGAGTGGGGAGAAACCCGTGATATGCGCGGGTTTCTCGCCACTCACCGAAGAAGCGCCGCCCGCGACCGAACCCGCCACCCTCACCAGCCTGCTGTAGACGCCGGGGCGCGGGGGCGGCGCCCGAAGGGGCCTCTGCCGGAGCGGCCGGCGAAGCGAGCGCGCCGGGGCGCGGGAGCGGCCGCGGCGGTGCGCCGCGGCGC
>DASZDF010000317.1:0-2119 GCA_035942275.1 Solirubrobacteraceae bacterium
GCGGCTGTCGTACTGCGTCGGGGAGGACGTCCGGCGCTCGCTGCAGCGGTAGCCGTTCACGCGCGGGCAGCGGCCGTCGGCCCCTCCGCGGCTGCGGCGGCAGCGGTGGTAGTCGCGGACGAGGGCGAGCGCCCGGCGGCAGCTCACGCGCGTCGCCCGCACCGACGTGACGTACGTCGCGCCCAGCTTGCGCTCCTTGCCGGCGACGCTGCAGGCGGCGGCCGCGGTGGCGACCGGCGGCGACGACGCGCCGGCCGGGGCGCAGAGCGCGACCGCGAGCACGGCGGCGAGAGCGGGAAGGCGTCGCATGGCGGCGCATCGTACCCGCCCTTTGGCACAGTTCCGGCCGTGCGCGTTCCCCTCCTCGTCCTCGTCGCGACCCTGCTCGCCGCCGCCCCCGCGCACGGCGCGGACTGGATCGTCCGCGGGGCGGGGTTCGGCCACGGCGTCGGCCTGAGCCAGTACGGCGCGTTCGGGATGGCGCAGCAGGGCGCCGGCTACCGCCGGATCCTCGCCCACTACTACCGCGGCACCCGCATCACGAACGTCGGCGGCCGGACCATCCGCGTCCTCCTGCGCGAGCGCGCGGCGAACGTCTCGGTCACCGGCGCGGCGCAGATCGGCGGACGCAGGGCCGACGCCGACCGCCGCTACACCGTCACCCGCCTGCCGAACCGCCGCGTCAGCGTCCGCGCCGGCTCCCGCCGGTTCGGTCGCTTCCCCGCGCCGCTGGTCGCCCGGCCGGAGGGCGACGCGCTGCGCGTCGCCGGCCGCGCCCTCAACGGCGTCGTCGACGGCCGCTACCGCGGCACGCTCGAGGTCAGTCCCGCCGGGCCGCGCGGCCTCGCCGTGGTCAACGCGCTGTCGGTCGACGCCTACGTCCGCGGCGTCGTCGCGGGCGAGATGCCGGCGTCCTGGGACCTCGAGGCGCTGAAGGCCCAGGCCGTCGCCGCCCGCACCTACTCGCAGACGACCGACGCGGGCGGCGACCTCTTCGACCAGTACCCCGACACGCGCTCGCAGGTCTACCAGGGCATCACGGGCGAGGCCGCCCGCGGCGACGACGCCGTCCGCGCGACGGCGGGGGAGATCCTCACCTTCGGCGGCGACCCCGCCGTCACGTACTACTTCTCGACCTCCGGCGGGCAGACGGAGAGCGTCGAGTTCGGCTTCCCCGGCGGGTCGCCGACCGGCTACCTCAGGTCGGTGCAGGACCCCGCCGACCGCATCTCGCCCTACCACCGCTGGGCCGTCCGCTTCACCGCGCGCCAGCTCCAGCGCCGCCTGCGCGGGATCGTCCGCGGCCGCTTCCGCGGCGTCCGGATTGCGAGCCGCGGCGTCTCGCCCCGCGTGGTGGAGGCCGAGGTCATCGGCACCCGAGGCCGCCGGACGGTTGCCGGCGGCGTCATCCGCGAGCGGCTGGAGCTCCGCTCGACGTGGTTCCGGTTCACGCGGAGGTGAGGGACGCGGTGCGGGGAGCGGCGTGGCTCGTGGGAGCGGCGCGGCGCGGCGGAGCGGCGCGGGTGGCCGGAGCGGCGGCGGTCGCGGAGCTCGCCCTCGCGTTCGCGGGCGAGGCGTCGGCCGCCCCGCTGGCGCTCGACGCCCGCCTCGGCGCCACGGGGTGGATCGACCTCACCGTCACCGGCCGCGCGGGCACGACCGTCGCCGTCACCGAGGAGGGCGCGCCGGTCGCCGACGTCCTCCTGCGGACGGAGCGGGCTGAGCGGCGCCGGGCGGCGCAGTGGACCTGCGACCGCTCGGTCCGGCGCTTCGAGGCCACCGCGCCCGCGGAGGCGGGCGGGACCGAGACCGCGACCGCGGAGGTCCGCACGCCAGGCTGCAGACAGCGCCTCGCGATCGCGACGCGCCCGTTCGCGCCCCGCAGGGGGCGCCGCCTCCTGGTCCGCGTCCGCGACCACTGGCGCCTCGGCGGCGTCGAGGCGCGCGTCTGCCTGCGCCGCACGTGCCGTACCGCGCGGATCCGTTCCGGCCGCGCCACGACCAACATCCGACTGCGGGCGCGCAGAGCCGGCATCCAGACCGTCACGGCGACCGCGCCGTGGGGCCAGCGGGCGAAGCGCATCGTCGAGGTCCGCCGCCGCCCGCTGACCGTGCTCGC
>DASZDF010000318.1:0-3980 GCA_035942275.1 Solirubrobacteraceae bacterium
GTTCTGCGGCGAGCCCTCGCGGGTCGGCGACCAGCTCGCGGGCGTGCCGAAGCGCGCCGCGTGGGAGGTCGCGCCGCTGTGGCGCCGCGCGATGGGCGCGAAAGAGGCCGTCCATCCCGGCCAGCACGGCGACGCGGAGCCGGGGCTCGAGCACGTCGTCGACGTGCACGCCTTCCGGCCCGAGGACCTGCAGCGCCACGCGCGCGCGGGCAGGTTCGAGGACGTCAACGTGCGCGGCGAGGAGTTGCTGGCGAGCTGGTTCGGCTGGGCCAACCGCGCGCTCGAGGCGACGGCGGAGCCCGACTCCGTGCCGTGGGCGTGGAAGCAGTACGCCTACCGCGGCTACCTGCTGCTCCAGCAGGTCGACCGCCGCCTGCTCGAGGGCCGCCTGCCGCCGGCGATCTTCTACAACCTGATGGTCGCCGCGCGGCGTCCCTGAGGGCTTCTTTCGGGGGGATTCGCGCCGCAGGCCTCCGCGAAGACGATCCACGCCAGCGCGTGGACCGGCAAGCTCATCGTCTACACGAACTGGACCCACCAGGACGAGCGGCACAAGATCGGCAACGACAACGAGTCGCACGCGACCGCCGACCACGTGATGTCGGGCCGCGTCCGGCGCCTGCTGCTCCCCCACCGGACCGGCATGCGGTCGTCGTGGCTCGGCGGCGGCGGGTCGCTCGACCAGCTCAAGGGCAGCGTCCGCAGCACGTACAAGGACGTCGACGCGCGCCGCACGATCGACGTGACGTGCACCGGGAAGATGCGCAACAACGGCGGTGACACGCTCCAGTTCCGCACCATGATGGGCTTCTCGCCCGGGGTCCTGAAGCTCGTCGTCGACGGGCTGTCGCTCGTGCCGAAGGAGACGTGCACCGCGCCCGAGTACCAGAGCCCGACGTTCCTCGACGGCTGGCCGGAGGACTGGGTGTTCGCGCTGCCGGCGGCGGCGCACGCCTCGCGGACGCTCTCGCTCCAGAGCGACTGGTGGCGGTGGCGCTCGACGTGCGGCCTCGGCGAGGAGCGCGAGGGCAGCGGCGCGCCCCCCGGCGTCGTCACCGAGACCGACCGCAACGGCACGCTGTGCATCTCCGGCAGCGTGGTCCGGGTGCACACGCTGCTCGACCTTCGCCGCGTCTGCGCGGACGTGAAGCTGACGACGCGAGGGTCGTCGGCGCGCGAGAAGTGCCTCAGGAGGTGAGCGCGCCGGACGTAGACTGAAGGCGATGAGCGACGAGCTCCCGCTGTTCCCCCTGGGTCTCGTGGCGCTGCCCTCGGAGCTCGTCCCGCTCCACGTCTTCGAGCCGCGCTACCGCACGATGATCGGCGAGTGCCTGGAGGCGGAGTCGGAGTTCGGGATCGTGTGGCTCGGCGAGGACGGGCTGAAGGACAGCGGTTGCGCGTGCGAGGTCGCGCAGGTGCTCGAGCGCATGCCGGACGGCCGGATGAACATCGTCTGCCGCGGGACGCGCCCGTTCCGGCTCGTCGAGCGGCTGGAGGACCGCCCGTATCCCGCCGGCCGCGTCGAGTGGGTCGAGGACAAGGCGGAGGCGCCCGACGAGGCGACGCTGGAGGCCGCCCGCGAGGCGTACAACGAGCTCGTCGAGCAGGCGACCGACGAGCCCGCCGACGCCGAGCGGCTCGCGACGATGACGGCGTACGAGATGGCGGCGACCGTCGACTTCGGGCTCGAGGCCAAGCAGGGGCTGCTCGAGCTGCGCTCGGAGAACGCGCGCCTGCGGCTCGTGACGCGGCTGTTCCGCGCGGCCATGAAGCGCCTGGACCTCATGGAGCGCGCGCAGGAGCGCGCGCGCTCGAACGGCAAGGTCCGGTTCGGCTAGGCCGCCCAGACCTCGCGCAGCCGCCCGGTCTCGACCTCGTACACGAAGCCGCGCAGCGTCCCCGTCCGGCGCAGCGCGCGGCGGATGCGCCGCAGCGTGATGCGGACGTTCTCCTCGACGTCCTTCGTCGCCCCGAGCGCCCGCAGCTCCTCGTCGCTCAGCTTGCTCAGGCCGCAGTCGGTGTGGTGGACCACGATCACGTCCTGCGTCCCGATGTTCTGCGACGTGGCGAGCGAACGCAGCGCGTCGTCGGTGGCGAGGCCCCCGGCGTTGCGGATGACGTGCGCGTCGCCGGTACGCAGGCCCAGCACCTGGAACACCGGGAGCCGCGCGTCCATGCAGGCGAGCACCGCCAGCCGGCGGGCGGGGCGGATCGGCAGGGCGCCGTGGCGGAAGTCGCGCTCCCAGGCGCGGGCGTTGTCGAGCAGGTCGTCCAGGGCCGCGGCGTTCTATCACGCAGGCTGCTCGGCGAGCGGGGACGTCCGCCCCCGGCGCCAGGGCACGCGGCCGTCGGCGGCCATCCACGAGCCGGCGAGGATCAGCACGAGCCCGGCGGCGGTGCCGAGCGAGAACGGCTCGTCGAGCAGGGTCACGCCGTAGATGACGCTGAAGAACGGCGCGATGTAGGCGACGACCGACGCGCGGCTCGGGCCAACGTCGGCGTTCAGCACGTAGAAGATGAGGAACGCGACGCCGGTGCCGCCCGCGCCGAGGACGACCAGGGCGGCCCACGTGCCGAGGGTCGGCATCGTCGAGGGCGCGGTGAACGGGGCGAGCGGCGCGAGCGAGAGCGCGCCGAGCCCGATGATCGAGGCCGCGACGCCGATCGGCGGGACGTCGTGCAGCCGGCGCTTGGAGAGCGTGGCCCCGATGGCGTAGCCGAGGCCGGCGAGCAGGATGCCGCCGCCGGCGAGGAGCGTCGTCGCGTCCCCGCTCAGGTCGACGCCGAAGAGCAGGCCGACGCCGAGGATCCCGACGACGATGCCGGCGATGCCGCCCGGGCCGAGGCGGTCGTCGTGCGCGTAGAACGCGGCGATGATCGTCGTGAAGATCGGCGCCGACGCGATCAGGATCCCCGCCATCGACGAGGTCACGTGGTGCTGGCCGATCGTGATGAGCAGGAACGGCCCGGTGATCTGGACGAGCGCGATCAGGCCGAGCGTCGGCAGGTGCCGGCGGGCCGGCGCGAACGCGCCGCGGCTGAGCGCCACCGGCGCCAGGACGAGCGCGCCCAGCGCGGTGCGCGCGAAGACGAGGAACGTCGATGACAGGCCGCCGTCGAGCGTGATCTCGATGAACATGTACGACGCGCCCCACAGGGCGGCCAGCGAGAGCATGAGGATCCAGGCGCGTCGGGTCATCGGTCGTGTCAACTGTCGCAGCGGCCCGGCCGCCGTTCCAACAACGTTCCGTGACGACGCCCATGAGCGTTCGTGATGAATCAGCGGGCGCGGCCGCAGGCGCTCATCGCGATCTTGCGCGTGAACTGGATGAGGCGCCCGAACTCCTCCGGCTGGCCGGCCGAGTTGTCGGCGAAGCGCACGTCGCCCTCCTCGCCCGAGACGCGGTAGTTGAGCAGCGAGTCCGGCTTCGGCGGCAGGTCGAGGCCGCGGTCGAGGAGCGGCCGGAGGTCCTCGGCGAGCTGGCGCGCGTCGAGGAGGTCCTCGCTCGCGATCTCCTTCTCCTCCCCGCCGTCGCAGCGGACGGTGCCGCCGTCCCCGACCCTGAGCGTCAGCTTCGCGTCGGGGAGCGAGCCGTCGCGCTCGACGACGAAGAGGTCCGCGGAGGGCGTGCCGCACGCGGTCGCCGCACAAGCGAGCGCAGCGAGCGCCAGGCGGCGACCGCCCCTCACGCCTCCACCGCGGCGCCGCCGCGGCGCGGGTCGCCGGCCCCGCTCAGCTCGCCCGTCGCCGGGTGGCGCTCGATCGCCTGCGCACCACCGAAGAAGAGGTTGAGGTCGCGGAAGAGGACGACCTCGCGCCCGTCGAGCTCCTCGACCGGCACGCCCGGCTCCGCGTAGACGATCCCGTCCTCGAAGTGGACCCGCGGCGCCCGGACCGCCTCCCGCGCCGCCAGCCCGTGGTCGACGACGCCGACGATGACCTGGAGGATCGCGGAGCGGATCCGGTTCGAGCCGGCCGA
>DASZDF010000319.1:0-6191 GCA_035942275.1 Solirubrobacteraceae bacterium
ACTCCACTCCACCGACCGACCCGCCCACCGGGCCAACCGATCCCACTCCGGGCCCGACCGACCCCAGTCCGCCGAGCGACCCGCCGACCGGCCCGAGCGACCCCGCCCCGGGCCCGACCGACCCCGCTCCCCCGAGCGACCCCACTTCGCCCGCCGATGCCGACGACGACGACGAGCGCGAGGCCTCCGCTTCGGGCGAGGCCGGCGACGCCACCGGCGGGCCCGCTTCGGAGGAGTCGGTACGGACGGCGCCGACGCTCGTCGCGCCGCTCCCCGCGCCCTCCCCGTCTCCCCGCACGGCGGCGCCCGTCGATCCGCCGCCCGCGGCTCCCCCCGCCTCGCTCCCGCGGCTCGGGACGGCCAAGGCGCGGCTCGGCAAGGGACGTGTCGTGACGCTCGCTCTCGAGTGCCCGGTCGCCGCGTGCTCGGGCACGCTGCGCGTCGTCGACCGCAAGGGCCGCGCGCTAGCGACGAAGCGCTACCGGGTGGCAGGCCGGGCGAAGCTCCGGATCCGCCTGCCGGCGGCGGCGCTCAGGCGCGCGGGCAAGACCGTCTACGTGACTGCCGAGGCCGGCTCCGGCGCCGCGGTGATCGGCGTCCTGACGCGCTGACGGCGGTGCCGCTTCGCGCGCGCTGGCGCGCCGACCCTCCGATGAGAGAGGATCCGCACATGCGACGCCTTGCCATCGCGGCCACCGCCGCCACCTCCCTGTCGATCATGCCCGCCGGGATCGCCGAGTCCCAGTCGATCCGCAACTGCTCGACGCCCAGCACCAGCAAGGTCCAGGGGCTCGCGGCCGGCGGCGGAGCGACGTGCCGCTCGGCCAAGAAGACCGCGCGCCTCGTCGGCAACCGCAACCCCCGCCGGGCGATCACCGTCAACGGCTACCGCTGCCGCGTCGCGAACCGCAGCAGCGCGGGGCGCGGTTGGGCATGCAACAAGTCCGACGGGAAGTTCGTGAGCTGGGTCTACGTGACCTAGACACGCATGGGCTTCCTCCGCGACGTCGCCACCGCGTTCAAGCCGTCGAACGTCAAGCGCGGCCTCGACGCGGCCCGCAACCCGATCGACCAGGCCGCGATCGACGCCGGCCTCAAGTCGCTGACCCCGGAGCAGCGCGCGGCGTACGACGCGAACATGGCGAAGGTCGAGGAGGGCCGCGCCGAGCAGCGGCGCGCGTGGGACGAGGCGCGCGCGCTCGAGGACAGGACCCGCGTGCTGTGGGGCGAGGCGGGCCGTTACCTGCACGGCCCGAGCCTC
This sequence comes from Solirubrobacteraceae bacterium, assembly GCA_035942275.1. Classification (GTDB taxonomy): domain Bacteria; phylum Actinomycetota; class Thermoleophilia; order Solirubrobacterales; family Solirubrobacteraceae; genus CADCVT01. Next base: position 1,262 of record DASZDF010000319.1, read on the forward strand.
GAGGAGGTCGGGTCGCCGGACGAGGTCGAGGCACGGGCCACCGAGCAGGGCGTGATGGCCGTCGTGCAGGAGATGCGCGCGGCCAACGAGGGCCAGTTCAAGATGGGCCTGCGGCAGGCGCTCGGGCGCCACGAGGTCGACCAGATCGACGACCCGGTCCGGCGCGAGGAGGTCGCCGCCGAGGAGCGCGCCGCCCGCGATGCCGCCCGCGCGCCCTACCGCGCGCCCGATGCGGCGGGCGTGGCGTTCAGCCGCATCCCGACGCGCGGCGAGACCCAGCTCGCCGAGCTGCTCGCCCACCTCGCGGAGTCGGGGCTGGCGGCGCGGCCCGAGCGCGTCTTCGGCGTCTACCGCGTGCCGGACCGGATCAGCCAGGCGCTGACGCCGCACTCCGAGCGCGGACGCCTCGTGGAGTGGGAGATCGTCCACGAGCCCGGCGCGTCCGGCGCGGCCGGCGCCGCCCAACTGCCGGTCGCCACGTCGTTCGTGGCCAAGGAGCAGTGGGTGGCGCGGCGTCTCGGCGAGCGATCGCTGTTGGACGAGGACCTCGCGCTCGCCTTCTGCCGGGATGCCGGCATCGGCCCCGAGCGCTGCCTGGGCCTCGCGCGGATCTCGGAGTTCCGGACGCTGCGCGGCCACGGCAGCGGCGACGACGGCGGCGGCGAGATCCGCACCGTCGTCAAGGGCGTGGTCGCGATCCATCCCGAGGAGGGGTCCGGGGCGTTCGACCGGATGCTCGCCGATGCCCCGCTCGACCTGCCGCTCGAGCCGGAGGGCGTGCACGTCGAGGTCCTCAACTGGGAGCACGTCGGCAACGCCGTGCACCTGAAGGTCCACCATCCCCCGCCGGTGCCGTCGCCGTTCCCCTACCTCCCCGCGACACCGCAGGAGCTGCTCGAGGCCTACCTCGAGGTCGTGGGCGTGCAGCCCGCCGACTGCTACAGCGCGCAGGCCACCGTGGACCGCCCGCGACCGCTGATGCAGGGCGGCCTGTTCTCGACGAACCTCGGCCCGAAGCAGCCGTGCGCCGACGGCAAGGACCGGATGCGCACGCGCGGCTGCGAGCAGATCGTCATCGCCTACCGCGACCGGCCGGGGTACGTCGACGGCCGCGAGCGGTGGACGGCCTACCAGACCGAGGTGCTCGAGGCGCGGCTGCAGAACGCGGTCCGCAAGCGGTCCCGGCTGACCGACGAGGACATGACGTCGGGGTGGCCGAAGCCGCTGCGCGCCGCGCTGCGGGTGGCCGAGTGGGTCGACCGGATCGACGAGATCGGCACCGAGTCGCTGCCGCAGTACCGCTACTGCTCGCCGCCCGTCGCGTAGTGGTCCGGCAGTCCGCCGACCCCTTCGGGAGCCGGCGCGCCGAGCGAGGCCCGGGCTGGGCCGGCATCGCCGCCGGCCTGCTGGTCGTCGCCGCGGGGGTCGCGGCGACGGTCGCGGGGATCGCGGGCGCGGTCGACACCGCGGGCGCGATCGAGGAGGACGCCGTCGGGCGCGGCGTCGTTCGCGAGCTCTCGGCGACCGCCGGCGTCGTGGCGTTCACGGTGCCGGCCGGGGACCGGCGCGACTACACCGTGTACCTGCTCTTCGACGGCGTCGAGCGCAACAGCGTCGTCCAGGAGCTGATGGTCCGGGACACGGGGTGCGTGGCCGTCCTGCCCGATGCTGCCGAGACGAGGTTCCGCGGCGCGCGCCAGGGCACGGCGGCCACGGTCGGCCAGGCGTCGTCGGTCGGCCACTTCTCGTCGCAGCCCGGCCGGGTGAGGGTGCGTTGCGCCTACGTCTCGGGCACGCGCCGGTCGGAGCGGACGCGCGCTGACGCCGTCCCCTACGTCGTGACGCCCGGCACGCCCGGCGAGGCGGGCGCCGACGTGGTCCTGATCCTCGCCGGGGTCTTCGGCGCGATCGGCGGCGGCTTTCTGGCGTGGTGGGGCTGGACGCGGAGGCGCGTCTACCAGCGGTAGTGCGCGAAGGCCTTGTTGGCCTGCGCCATGCGGTAGATGTCGTCCTTGCGCTTGTACGCGCCGCCCTGCTGGTTCTGCGCGTCGAGGAGCTCGTTGGCGAGGCGCTCGGCCATCGTCTTCTCGCGGCGCTGGCGCGCGAACTCGACGAGCCAGCGGACGGCGAGCGTCCGGGCGCGGCGGGCCGGCACCTCGACGGGGACCTGGTAGGTCGCGGCGCCGACGCGGCGGGAGCGGACCTCGAGGACCGGGGTCAGCGTCTTGATCGACTGGTCGAGGACCTCGACCGCGTCCTTGCCCGTGCGCTCGCCGATGATCGCGAGCGCGTCGTAGACGATCCGCTCGGCGGTGGACTTCTTGCCGTCGAGCATGACCTTGTTGACGACCTGCGTCACGAGGCGGGAGCGGTGCACGGGGTCCGGCTCGACGGGCCGGATCTGGGCTGCTGCGCGGCGGGGCATGGCTACTTCTTCTTCACGCCGTACTGCGAGCGGGCCTTCTTGCGGTCGCTGACGCCGGCGGCGTCGAGCGTCCCGCGCACGACCTTGTAGCGCACGCCCGGGAGATCCTTGACGCGGCCGCCGCGCACGAGCACCACCGAGTGCTCCTGCAGGTTGTGGCCCTCGCCGGGGATGTACGCGGTGACCTCGATGCCGCCCGAGATCCGGACGCGCGCGACCTTGCGCAGCGCGGAGTTCGGCTTCTTGGGCGTCGTCGTGTACACGCGGGTGCAGACCCCCCGCCGCTGCGGAGCGGCGACCTTCTTCTTGCGACCCTTGCCGGACTTCAGGCCAGGGGTCGCGAGCTTCTTGGACTTCGGGGTGCGCCCCTTGCGGATGAGCTGCGAGGTCGTCGGCATGCGGCCGGGAAGCCTAGCAGCGGACCGCGATCGCGATTCAGGCCGGCACGGCCTGCAGCGCCTCGCCCGGCGGGGTGAAGTCGAGGCCCTGGTCGCGGGCCACCGGCTCGTAGGTCACCCGCCCCGCCGCGACGTTCAACCCCGCCATGAACCCCGGGTCGGACGTGAGCGCGTCGTGCACGCCGCGGTCGGCGAGCTTGAGCACGTAGGGCATGGTCGCGTTGGTCAGCGCGTAGGTGGACGTCGCGGGCACCGCGCCGGGCATGTTCGCCACGCAGTAGTGGGTGATGCCGTCGACCTCGTAGGTCGGGTCGGAGTGGGTCGTCGGCCGCGAGGTCTCGAAGCAGCCACCCTGGTCGATCGCCACGTCGACGAGGACCGCGTTGCGCTTCATCAGCTTGAGCTGCTCGCGCGTGATGACGTGCGGCGCCCGCGCCCCGTGGACCAGGACCGCGCCGATGACGAGGTCCATCTCCGGCAGGCGCTGCTCGATCTCGAGCGTCGACGAGAACACGGTCGAGGCGCGGTAGCCGAGCAGGTGCTCGAGCTCGCGCAGCCGGTCGATGTTGCGGTCGTAGACGTAGACCTCGGCCTGCATCCCGATGGCGATGAACGCGGCGTTCGTCCCGACGACCCCGCCGCCGATGACCATCACCTTGCCGGCGGCGACGCCGGGCGCGCCGCCGAGCAGGACGCCGCGGCCGCCGAACGGCCGCTCGAGATAGAACGCGCCGGCCTGGGTCGCGATCTTCCCCGCGACCTCGCTCATCGGCGCGAGCAGCGGCAGCCGCCCCTCGCGGTCCTCGACGGTCTCGTAGGCGACGCAGGTGGCGCCGGAGTCCATGAGGCCGCGCGTCAGCTCGGGCGCGGGCGCCAGGTGCAGGTAGGTGAAGAGCGTGTGGCGCGGCTCGAGCAGCGCGACCTCCTGCGGCTGCGGCTCCTTGACGCCGAGGATCAGCTCGCCCTCGCCGAACACCGCCTCGGCGTCGGGCAGGATCCGCGCGCCCTGCGCCTCGTACTCGGCGTCGGTGATCGTCGATCCCTCGCCGGCGCCGCTCTGGACGAGGACGTCGTGGCCGTGGTCGGTCAGCTCGCGCACGCCCGAGGGCGTGATCGCGACGCGGTACTCGTCCGGCTTGATCTCCGTGGGGACGCCGACCTTCATCTCGTAGCGATCTCCTTCCCTCTCAGCGCCAGCCAGAACTCGATCCGATCACGGGCGTTGCCCAGATCGCGGCCGGTCAACTCCTCGATGCGGCGGATGCGGTACCGCAGCGTATGGCGATGGCAGAACAGGCGCTGCGCGGCCCGCTCCCACTGGCCGTTGCACTCGATGAACGCCTCGAGCGAGCGCATGAGCTCGCCGCCGTACTGCCCCTCGCCCGCCTCGATCGGCCCGAGCAGCGAGTCGCAGAACAGGCCGAGCGCCTCGTGGTCCTGCAGCGAGAGCAGGAGCTGGAACGAGCCGAGGTCGCGGTAGGTCGCGAGGGCGCCGCCGTTGACGGCGCCGAGCGCGCGGGCCTCCAGCGCGCAGCGGGCCTCGTGGAGCGTGCGGCGCGCGTCGTGAGCGGGGACCGAGCGCCCGGCGCCGGCCATGACCGGCACGCCGGCCTCCGCGGACACACGCGCGCGGGCGCGCTCGCCCAGCTCGAACAGCTCGTCGTCGGCCATGCCGGGCACGAGCGCACACGTCCGGCTGTCCTCGACGGCGACGAGCGCGGGGACCGCCTCGTCGCGTAGCGCGGCGGCCAGCGCGTCCTCCATCTCGGGGCGGCGGCGGTCGTCGAGCGGCGCGAGGACGATCCCGCAGACCTCGTGGTCGAGGCCGAACGGCTCGAGGCGGCGGGCGACGTCGGGCCCGCTGAGCTCGCCGTTGACGAGCGAGGCGAGCACGTCGCCGGCGAGACGCCGCTCGGTGGTGTCGGCCACGCGGCGGCGCAGCAGCTCGAGGGCGACGACCGTGGCGGCCTGGTGCAGGACGAGGCGGTCGACCTCGCCGAGCCCGCCGGAGTCCTTCGCGGCGACGAGCCAGGCCTGCGGCGCCCGCCGTCCCTCGGCGAGGACGGGCAGCGCGAGGGCGCGGGCCGCGAGGTCGCCGGCGGCGGGG
>DASZDF010000320.1:0-9637 GCA_035942275.1 Solirubrobacteraceae bacterium
CTTCTTGTAGACGATGTACTTGACGAGCGGGGCGAACGTGAGCACCAGTCGATCACGGACGGCGGGGTCGTTCGTGTCGCGGTACTGCTGCCAGAGCTCGAGCGTGTCCTCGGGGGAGAGGCGGCGCCGCGAGGCGGTCGAGGGGTTCACCGGGTACTCCTTGGGCGAGAGGGACGGACGGCGGGACCGGACACTTATCGGGCGCGGTCGTCCGTCTCCGCATCCCCGTAAATCGGGTCTTGAGGAGGCGATGCGTCCAGAGGCGTCATCCCCAGAAGTGGGGACCCCCCGGGCGCCCTCAACTTCCGCTGCGCGCGGCCGATCACGCGGCGTGAAGGCCCCTGACGTCTCCCCCAGCGAAAGGCCCGACTTCCCCATGGCGCTCCGCCTCACCGACGCCGCCCCCGAGCCCCAGCCGTCCGCCGCTCCCGCGGCGACCCTCGTGCCGCGGGCCCAGGCCTGCCTCGCCGCTCGCGACATCCGCGGCTACCGCGCGCTCTTCGCCGAGGCCGCGAACGTCGAGGACGAGGACCGGCGCTACGAGGCCCGCAAGCGGCTGATCGAGTCCGGGCTCTCCACCGGCGGCGCCGAGCTGATCGGCATGGGCCCCGTCTTCGCCGCCGTCGCCCGCGAGGCGCTCGAGGTCCTGAGCGAGAACCCCCGCGAGCCGCGCCTGCTCAACTACGCCGGCATCGCGTTCTACGAGGTCGGCGAGCTCGGCGCCGCCGAGGCGCTCTTCAAGGCCGCGCGCCGCCTCGACCCCGACCTGCAGCACGTCGAGCGCAATCTCGACGAGATCGCCCGCCGCCGCCGCCAGGGGCTGTCGGGCATCGACCTCCCGGCCCCGCTGCGCATCGTGCTCAAGGACCTCGTCCCGCGCGCGAAGCAGGTCGCCGCGAGGGCGAAGCCCGCGGAGGGCATGACGCTGAGCCTCTGCATGATCGTCAAGGACGAGGAGGCGATGCTCGGCCGTACGCTCGAGGCCGCCCGCCCGTACGTCGACGAGATCGTCGTCGTCGACACCGGCTCGAACGACCGCACGGTGGAGATCGCGGAGTCGTTCGGCGCGAAGGTCCTGCACCACGCGTGGACGGGCGACTTCAGCGCCGCGCGCAACGTCTCCGTCGACGCCGCCACGTCGGACTGGATCCTCTACCTCGACGCCGACGAGGTCATCGTCGACGGCGACGGCCCGCGCCTGCGCGCGCTGCTCGGCCAGACGTGGCGCGAGGCGTACTACCTGCCGATGACCAACTTCGTCGGTGACGTCGAGGACAACCAGGCGCTGACGTTCAACGCGCTGCGGATGTTCCGCAACCGCCCCCAGTACCGCTTCGAGGGGCGCCTGCACGAGCAGTGGGCCGACAACCTGCCGCCGTACCTGCCGGAGCGCCTCGTCACGTGCGACGTGCGCGTGCAGCACTTCGGCTACCTCGGCGCCGTGCGTGACAGCAAGGGCAAGTCCGCGCGCAACATGGAGCTGCTCCAGCGCCAGGCCGCCGAGGGCGACGACACCCCGTTCCTGCACTTCAACCTCGGCTCGGAGTACCACGCGCTCGGCGAGCTGCGCACCGCGGTGCGCGAGTTCGAGGTCGCCTGGGAGGGGCTGCGCGGCGAGGACGGCCGTGTCGCGCGCCTCGCGTACGTGCCGTCCCTGGCCGGCCGCTACGTCCGCGTTCTGCGCGCGCTCGGCGAGCACGAGCGCATGCGGGAGCTGAGCGCCGAAGTGCTCGAGCTGTTCCCCGACTACACCGACGTCGTGCTCGAGCAGGCGCTCTCGGCCGCCGCCACCCGCGACCTCGCCGAGGCCGAGCGCCTGCTGCGCCGCTGCCTGGAGATGGGCGACGCGCCCAGCACGTACTCGGCCCAGGTCGGGGCCGGCGACTACCTCGCCCGCCTCGCGCTGGCCGACGTCATGCGCATCGACGGCCGGCTGGACGACGCCGAGGCCGAGATCCGCCGCGTCATGGCGGACAGCCCGTCGTTCGCAGGCGCCGTCGAGCCGTTCGCCGCGCTGCGCCTCGCGCAGGGGGCCGAGCCCGCGGAGGTCGTCGCCGAGGTCCACGACGCGACCGACGACCTGTCGCCGGGCGCCCGGTTCATGCTGGCCGTCACCGTCTACGAGGCGGGCGCGCCCGAGCTGGCCGAGACGGAGCTGCGCGTGATCGTCGAGGCCCAGCCGCACAACGCCCCCGCCCTGCTCGCCCTCGGCGAGGCCCTGCTCTCGCAGGCGCGCTTCGACGACGCGGCCGAGCTGCTCACCGCCGTCGAGCCCGGGTCGCCGTACGCGCCGGCCGCCGCCCGCGCGACGGCCTTCGCTGCCCTGGCCGCGGGCGACGCGACCGCTGCCCGCGAGGCCCTGGAGCCTTCCGCGACCGACGGGCTGCCCGCCGCCGAGGCCGAGCTGATGCTCGCCTGGGCCGCGGCGACCGCCGGCGACGAGCCCCCGGGGACGCTGCCCGCCGACGCCGGCGACGCGGCCGTCGTCATGCTCGAGGCGCTCGCGCGCGTCGAGGCGTTCGACGCCTTCGAGCGGCTCGCGGCCTGCTACGACACGATCGAGCTGCCCTGGCGCGAGCGCCGCGAGCGCCTCGCGGGCGTGTACCTGCGCCGCGGCTTCCTCGAGAGCGCCGCCGAGGAATGGATGGCGGTCTGCGACGCCGAGGGCGCCGACGCCGCCGCGATGCTGGGCCTCGCGCAGGTCGCGTGGGCACGCGGCATGGACGAGGACGCGGCGGTCTTCGCGCAGGAGGCGCGCGAGCTCGAGCCCGGGCACGCGGGCGCCACGCGCATGCTGGAGCACCTCGCCGCCGCGGCCTGAGCGCGCATGACGCAGGCATCGAACACATGGCTGCCGCCTGGCACCGGCGGTCAAGCGATCTCGCCCATCTCCGATAGCCCCTCCCAGAACCGCGTCCAGGGACGGGCGCGATTGGAACCACGGAGGGGAACCGATGACGCCGCCACTCGTGCCACCTACGGGCCCGAACTCGCCGACAGGACCGCAAGGCCCTCGACCGGTGAGCCCGCCGGAGCCCGGTGGATTCGCGCAGGTCTACGACCTGGCGCTCGCCCGTGCGCGGCGGACGGATGCGCCCTCGGCGCCCGAGCCCGTCGCGGAGCCGGTCATCCCGGTGACGGTGCTGGAGGAGATGGAGGCCGCGTCGAGGATGTTCCACGCGCTCCACGCCCAGGGGCACGAGCTGCGCTTCGAGTCGGACGCGGGCCGCGTGCGCGCGGAGCTGCGGACGGTCGACGGCGACGTCGTGCGCCCGGTCCCCTTGAGCGAGGCGGTCGACGTGGTCGGCGGCCCGGACTTCGCTGCATGAAGGAAGAGGTGATGTAGCACCATGGCAAGCGGCATTCGTCTGGGCGGGCTCTCCTCGGGTCTCGACACCGACGCGATCGTCAGCCAGCTCATGGCGATCGAGCGCCAGCCGCGCGCGCGGCTGGAGCGCAAGCAGGCCGCCGTGCAGGCGCGCCAGGACGCGCTGCGCGACATCGCGACCAAGCTGCGCAGCCTCAAGAGCGCCGCGCAGGGCCTCGGCTCGGCCGGCGCGTGGGCGCCGACGCAGACCGTCACGTCGACCGACTCGGCCCGCGTCGGCGCGCGCGCCGTCGGCAGCATCGCGGCCGGCACCTACGACGTCGAGGTCTCGCAGGTCGCGACGGCCGCCTCCCGCACGCTCAACACGCAGCTGCGGTCGAACCCCGCGACGTTCAAGTTCACGACGATCTCGACCGGCACGCAGTACTCCATCACCATCCCGCCGAACTCGACGGTCGACGACATCGTCCGGGTCATCAACGCGGACACGAACGCGCCCGTCGCCGCGCGCAACTTCAACGGCCAGCTCCTGATCTCGGCGAAGGCGACCGGCGCCGCCGGCAACTTCACCGTCGACGGCCAGAACGTCGTGACCAGCGAGGCGGCCGCCGTCACCGGGGTCGACGCCCAGTTCAAGGTCAACGGCGTCTCGTACACGCGCGGGTCGAACACGGTCACCGACGTGATCGCGGGCGCCGAGCTGACCCTCAACGGCGTGACCACCACGCCCGTGCAGGTGACCGTCGGCGCCCCGACGGTCGACGGCAAGGCGCTCGCCGGGAAGGTCAAGGCGTTCGTCGACGCCTACAACGCGGTCGTCGACGCCACCCGCAGCCGGACGACCGAGAAGCGCGTCACCAACGCGCAGACGACGACCGACGCGAAGAAGGGCGTGCTCTTCGGCGACAGCGGCCTGACGAACATGCTCTCGCAGCTGCGGATGGGCGTGATGAACCCGATCAGCGTCGGCAACTCGCTGACGATGGACGAGTTCGCCGAGATCGGCGTCTGGACCGGCGCCCCGACGGGCGGCACGAGCAACCCGGACAGCGTCAGCGGCAAGCTGCAGTTCGACGAGGCCAAGTTCCTCAAGGCCTACGAGGCCGACCCCTCGTCGGTCGAGCGGCTCCTGCGCGGGACCGCGACGTCCGTCGGCCTCTCCGCGAAGCTCGACACCATCATCAAGCCGTTCACCGACGGCGGCGGCCTCTTCGACGGGCGCATCAGCGCTTCGGGCTCGGAGCTCACGCGGCTCACCGACCAGCTCAAGCGGATGGACGACCGGCTCGGGCGCAAGGAGATCTACCTGCGCCGGCAGTTCACGACCCTCGAGACCGCCCTCAGCAAGCTGAACGCCCAGAGCGCCGAGATGTCGTCGCGGCTGCCCAGCGCGTCGAACGACTCGTAGAGACGCCGAGCGCCCCTCAAGCCGGACCGCGGTCGCCCGATGAAAGCGGGCGACCGTCGATGACTCCGGAGGCTCGATGAACCCCTACGCGTCGCCGCAGGCGTACCGCGCCAGCAGCGTGATGACCGCCAGCCCGGGTCAGCTCGTCGTCATGCTGTACGACGGCGCCGGCCGCTTCCTCCGCCAGGCGGAGATCGCCGCGGAGGAGGGCGCGTGGCGCCACGCGCTGGACCGCCTCGACAAGGCCGACGCGATCGTCGACGAGCTGCTCGTGACGCTGAACACCGAGCAGGGCGGCGACCTGGCCGAGCGCCTCCAGGGGATCTACGTCTTCTGCAAGCGGCTGATGATCGAGGTCCGCGTCGAGCGCGACGTCGAGAAGATCCGCAAGACCGCCTCGCTGCTCGCCGACCTGCGTGAGGCGTGGGCGGAGATCGCCACGGCATGAGCGACCCGGCCGACGCGCTGCTCGAGCTGGCGTGGGCGGAGCGCCGCCTCGCCGCCGAGGGGCGTCTCGACGAGCTCGCCGAGCTGCACGCCGAACGTGACCGCCTCGTGGCCGCGCTGCCCCTCCGGCCTGCCCCGCAGCAGGTCCCGGTCCTCCAGCGCGCGCTCGCCGTCCAGGGCGAGGTCGCCGACCTCTTGCGCGCCACCCGCGACGCGGTGGCCGCCGAGCTCCAGCGCGTCGACCACGGTCGCGCGACCCTGCGCGCCTACACGCCGGCAGGCGCCGAGACGCAGCCGGTGTTCGACGCGACGGGCTGAGACCTAAAGGACCTGGACGTTGGTCCGATGACCGGTCCATGGGCGCCACGGAGGCCGCCCGCAGTACCCCCAACAGACGAATGAGCCCACGGACGGGCGAAGTCGTAGCGATCGAGGTCGCACCCCCCCGTCATGGAGCTCTACGACCCCGTCCACGTCGCCCTCGAGAGGGCCATCCAGGGCTCGGCCGTCCGCCACGAGGCGCTGGCCGAGAACATCGCGAACGTCAACACCCCCGGCTACCGCCGGCAGGACGTCGACTTCCACAGCGCGCTGCAGGCCGCGATGCCCGGCGGCGCCGCGGCGATCGCGGCCACGCCGATCGAGGCGTCGGTCGACTCTGCCGCCCCGATGCGGCCGGACGGCAACAGCGTCGACATCGACGCCGAGGCCGCCAACCTCGCGCAGAACGCGCTCGAGTACGAGGCGCTCGCGCAGGTGCTGAAGGTCCGCGGCAACATCCTCGAGATCGCGCTCGGGACCCGCTGATGAGCCTCTTCGGTTCGATCGACATCTCGGGCAGCGGCCTCTCGGCCGAGCGCCTGCGCATGGACGTCACGGCGGAGAACCTCGCCAACGCGCAGTCGACGCAGGGCGCCGACGGCCAGCCGTACCGCCGCAAGGAGGTCGTGCTGCGCCAGGCCGGCGGGAGCTTCGAGGGCGCGCTCAGCTCGGCCATGGGCCCGACGGGTCCCGGTTCGACCGCGGCCCGCGGGGTCGAGGTCGTCGAGATCGCCGAGGACCAGGCGCCCAACCGCATGGTCTACGACCCGGGCCACCCCGACGCCGACGCCGACGGCTACGTGTCGATGCCGAACGTCGACCCGGTGACCGAGATGGTCGACCTCATCGCGGCCTCCCGCGCCTACGAGGCCAACGTGACTGCGATGCAGACCGCCAAGTCGATGTTCACGAAGACCCTCGACCTCCTCCGCTAGAGCGATGCCGGCGATCGACCCCTCCTCCCTCGCCGGAGCGCTGCCCACCGAGTGGACCGTCGCTCCGCTCGACCAGGCCGGCGCCGCCGACCCCGAGTTCGGGCTCGGTGCCCTCGAGGGCACCTCCGACGCCCAGCCCGGCGGCTTCTCCTCCGTCCTCGGCAAGCAGCTCACCGCGCTCTCCGACCTCCAGGCCGACGGCGCCACCGCGTCGGAGGCCCTCGCCACCGGCACCGCGACCGATCCCGCCGGCGTCGTCATGGCGGTCGAGCGCGCCCGCCTGTCCATGCAGCTCGCGTCCCAGCTCCGCACGAAGGGCGTCGAGGCCATCAACGAGGTCTTCAGGACCCAGGTCTAGCCCATGCCCAACGTCCTCGCCCAGATGCCGACCCGCTCGAAGGTCATCCTCGCCGCCTCCGCGGTCGGGATCCTCTTCGTCGCCTTCATGCTCTTCCGCCTCGCGGCGGCCCCGAGCTTCACGACGATGCGCACCGGGCTCGATCCCGCCGAGACCGGCAAGATCACCGCCGCGCTCGACGAGGCCGGCATCGGCTACGAGCTGCAGAACAACGGCACCGCCCTCGCGGTCGAGAAGTCCAAGACGGCGCAGGCGCAGGTCGCGCTGGCCGAGGGCGGCCTCGGCGGCGCGAGCAAGCAGCCCGGGTTCGAGCTGCTCAAGGACCAGAAGCTCGGCGCCAGCGACTTCCAGCAGCGCGCGACCTACCAGCGCGCCCTCGAGGGCGAGCTCGCCAACACGATCGGCCAGATCGACGGCGTGAGCGGCGCCCAGGTGCGCCTGACGCTCCCCGAGGACGACCTGTTCGCCGACGAGGCGAAGCCCACGACGGCCGCCGTCCTGCTGAGCGGTCCGAGCGAGGGCATGGAGTCCGCGTCGGTGAAGGGCATCGCGAACCTCGTCGCCTCCTCCGTCGAGGGGCTGAAGACCGAGCACGTCACGATCACCGACGGCGCCGGCAAGATGATCTGGCCGACGACCGGCGAGGCCGGCGAGGCCGGCGTGTCCACGGCGTCGAAGCTCGCCGCCGAGGGCCGCTACGCCAACCAGGTCGAGTCGTCGATCAACGCGCTGCTGATGCGCACCGTCGGCGAGGGCAAGGCGCAGGTCAAGGTGACCGCCGACCTCGACGTCGACCAGGTCAGCCAGAAGCAGCTCAAGTACGACCGCCGCGGCACGCCCGTCGAGGAGGTCGAGGAGACCGAGCAGCTCGGCGGCGGCGGCGCCCCGGGCGGGGCCGGCGCCGGCACGCGCGCCAACATCCCGACCTACGACGCCGCCCAGGCCGGCGCCGCAGGCGGCGCGTCGAACTACCGCAAGCGCAACGTCCACCGCAAGAACGTCTACGGCAAGACGATCATCGACAGCGTCCGTGCGCCGGGCACCGTCAACCGCCTCGACGTCGCGCTCGTCCTCGACGAGTCGCTGAAGCCGCAGGAGGGCGAGATCCTCGACCTCGTGTCCGGCGCCGCGGGGCTTCAGCCCGACCGCGGCGACGAGATCACCTCGAGCGTGCTCGCGTTCGCCGAGCAGCCGAAGGCCGAGGGTGGCGGCGACGCCGGTCCCGTGCCCGCCGGCGCGGTCGACATGGCCAAGTACGGCGTGCTCGGCCTCGGCTCCCTGATCTTCCTCTTCTTCGTGGGGCGCCACCTGCGCCGCCGCGAGGACGAGGCCCTGATGGCCGAGCCCATGTGGCTGCGCCAGATCGAGGCCCCGCGCTCGCTGAGCTCGCTGGAGGCCGCGGCCGGCGGCGGCGACGGCGGCCGCGAGCCGGTTGGCGTCGGCGCCCGCCAGACGATCGAGGAGACGCTGCGCCGTGAGCCCGACAAGGTCGCGACCCAGGTCCGCACCTGGCTCTCGGAGGACATGTAGGTGAGCGGCAACGAGCTGGCGCTCCAGCCGCGCGAGCCCGGCGCGCTGCCGGCGATCCCGCCGCCGGTCGCCGGCGGCATGCGCGGCCGCCAGAAGGCAGCCGTCCTCCTCATCGCCCTCGGCGCGCAGAACGCCGCCGAGGTGCTCAAGCACCTCTCCGAGCGCGAGGTCGAGGCGCTGTCGCTCGAGATGGCGGCGCTCGAGTCGGTCGAGCCCGCCGTGGGCGAGGTCGTCCTCGACGAGCTGGCCGAGCGCGTCATCGCCTCGGAGGCCATGGGCAAGGGCGGCGTCGACTACGCCCGCTCCGTCCTCGAGCACCTCTTCGGGCCCGAGCGCGCCGGCGAGGTCATCCAGCTCGTCAGCGAGGCCGCCGAGGGGCGCCCGTTCGACTTCGTGCGCCGCACGCCGGCCGAGCAGATCGCCGCCTTCCTCGTCGACGAGTCGCCGCAGACGATCGCGCTCGTCGTCGCCAACCTCTCGGCCGGCCACGGCGCCAAGGTCCTGGCCGAGCTGCCGACCGACATGCAGCCCGACGTCGCCCTGCGCATCGCGCTTATGGGCGAGACGTCGCCGAGCGTCGTGCGCGACGTGGCCCAGGGCCTGCGCGACAAGCTCTCGAACGTCCTCGAGCACGAGTACTCGTCGGCCGGCGGCGTCGAGACGCTCGCCGAGCTGCTCAACCAGGCGGGCCGCTCGACCGAGCGCAACGTCCTCCAGACCATCGGCGCCTCACACGAGGACCTCGCCGAGGAGGTCCGCGCCCGGCTGTTCACCTTCGAGGACCTGCACCGCCTCGCCGACCGCGAGCTGCAGCTCGTCCTGCGCGAGGTCGACCACAAGGACCTCTCGCTCGCGCTCCGCGGCGTCCCGGACTGGCTCATGGAGAAGATCACCTCGAACATGTCGACGCGCGCCACCGAGCTGCTGCGCGAGGACATCGAGGCGCAGGCGCCGCAGCGCAAGCACGTCGTCGAGGAGGCCCAGGGCCGCATCGTGGCCATCGTCCGCCGGCTGGAGGACAACGGGACGATCACGCTCGGCGGGTCCTCGGCGGAGGAAGAGGAGGAGCTGGTCTGATGGCCGCCTCCGCCGCCCCCTTCGAGTTTGCGCCGCTCGAGCCCGCCGTTCCCGGCACGCTCGACGCAGCGGCAGCGCGTGACTCCGCTGAGACGGTCCCACCGCCCGCCCCCAACACCGACGCCATCCGCGCGGAAGGCTTCAACGAGGGCTACACGGCCGGCGCCGCCGACGCCCGCGCCGCGGGCGAGCCCGCCGCCGAGGCGCTGCGCGCCGCGGCCGCCGAGCTGCAC
>DASZDF010000321.1:0-15315 GCA_035942275.1 Solirubrobacteraceae bacterium
CGCACGACCGGCGCCACGAGCACGTCGTCGCCGACGAGCCACTGGTCGTCCGCTCGCGGCGACGTCGCGAGCGAGGGCTCGACGAGCCACAGCGGCCGCATGGGCGGCACGCCCGTTCGCAGCCCCTCCTCCCAGAGCCGCCGGATCCGCGGCCGCGCGCGGTCGTGCAGCGCCGAGAGCTGCCGCCAGAGCGACAGGGTCTCCGCGTCGAAGTCCCACGGCATCCGCGTCCCGCCGAGGGCGGTGTTGTGGACGCGGAAGAACGGCGTGAACACCGACGCCTGCGCCCACCGGAGGAACAGCTCCTTCGAGGTCGGCGGATGGTTGAGCTTCCCGCGGCTGTAGTCGGCGTAGCCGCCGATGTCGGTCGTGAAGCCCCACGCCCCGCCGATCGCGCGGTTGAGCATGTCGGGGACGATCGACGGCAGGCCGGTGTCGTCGGCGTAGTCGTTGGTCTCGTCGCCGGGGAAGACGCCCATCTCGTAGGCGGCGGATCCGGGCCGGCCGGTGTAGCCCGCGCGCGAGAAGAACCACGGCTCGCGGTCGGGATGCTCGGCGCGGAAGGCGTCGACGGCCTCGCGCGCCGCGCGCTGCTGGAGGACCGGGTAGCGGTTGCGCATCGTGCGGCCGGTCGACCCGTCGGCGAAGACCATGTCGCCGAGCACGTCCTCGCCGAAGTCGCTCATGAAGCCCTCGGCGCCGAGGTCGAGCATCTCCCGGATGCGCCCCTTCCACCACGCGAGCGCGTCGGGGTTGGTGAGGTCGACGACGGCCGAACGCGCGCCGAGGAACGTCGACCCGTAGAAGTACGGCGAGCCGTCCGCCCGCTGCGCGACGTAGCCGCGCCCGACCGCCTCGTCGAAGACGCCGGGCGGATCGGTCGCCGCGGTGTCGTTCGAGACGAACGAGCGGATGTAGAGGATCGGGCGGATCCCGCGCGAGCGCAGCCGGTCGACGATCTCGCGCAGCGTGTCGCGGGACAAGATGGCCCACCCCTCGAACGCGTAGCCGGAGATGCCGAGCCCCTCCGCGTCGATGCGGTCGAGATCGCTCCGTATCGCCGCCTCGTACGTCTCCGGCGTCGTCTGCTGCGGGCGCGTCGCGCGCCACAGGATCTGCCCGGTGCTCCAGTCCGGCGGCAGCGCGTGGCGCCCGGTGATGGCCGACAGCGCCGCCATCGCCGCGCGCGCCCGCCCCGGCGCGACGACGAGCCGCAGCCGGCCGTCGGCGACCACGCGCCACGCCGACCGCCGGTCCGACGCCATCCGGAAGCTCGCGCGCTCGTCCTGGTCGAGCAGCACCCCGTACCCGCGCGAGGACACGAACTGCGGCTGGACGTAGTAGTACGCCGGCGACGGGTTCGGGTAGTTGTAGCCGGACACCGCGGTCTGGATCTGCTCGCCGCGCGCATTGGTCGACTCGCGGTACCCGCCGAAGCCGTGGAAGGCCTCGCGGCGCGTCGAGCGGAAGGCCGCCGCGACCGCGGTGATCCCGTCGCCCGAGGCCTCGACGACGAACCCGCCGGCGCCCTCCGGCTGCACGGTGACCGTCAGGGCGCCGACGCGCAGCCGCACGCCCTCGCCGGCGCGCTCGATCCGCGAGACCCGCCCGGCCACGCCGCGCCGGACCTTCGCCGGGCGCCGCGGGTTCGGGTCGGGCTGCGCAGGCAGGAAGGGCTCGCGCAGCTCCGGCTCGAAGCCGCGCACGGCGACGAGCGGCGCGTAGAGGGTCCCGCCCGCGCGGCGCGTCCCCGGCACGGTCTCGAGCACCGCGCGACCGCCCACATCCAGGACGCGCAGCGCGAACGGGTCGCGGTCGATCTCGACGCCGCCCGCGCGGGACGTGACGGTGATCCGCTCCGGGTCGATGCCGACCGCGGCCCCGGCGGGCGCCGCCGCACCGAGCGCGGCCGCGACGGCGAGCGCCCCGGCCGCGCGTCTCACGGCGCCTCGACGTCCGGGAACCACTCGTCGACGTGCTCGCGGAGCACGTCGCGCACCCACGCCTTCTCCTCGGCGCTCGCGACGCGGAAGCGCGCGAGCACCTCCTTCTGCTTGGTCCACTCGACGCCCTCGACCGTCCAGCTCACGGCGAGCCGCTCGAAGAGGAACTCGACGGCGCGGTGCCACGTGTCCTCGCGCGTGCTGCCGCCCGCGACCAGCGCGGCGTAGTCGCGCCGCGAGGCGGGCGTCAGTGACCCGCGCAGCACGAGCGTGCTCCCGCCCGACGAGTAGGCGCTGGCCGGCGCCTTCTCCTTCTCGCGCTGGCGACTGCGCCGCCCCATCGGCTACCCCGCCGCCGCCCGCTCCAGCCGCGCGCGGACGTCGACGGTCAGCGCCTTCGCGTGCCCGGGGTGGCACGCGAGCGGGTCGAGCGCGGCGAGCTTGCGCAGCGACGCGCGCGCCTGCTCGTGGTCCCAGTTGTAGCCCTCGTTCGGGAGGTGCGGGTCGGAGTCGCGGCCCCACATGTCGATGACGTAGAACGCGTCGCTCGACAGCGCGATGCGGTCGGACTCCCGCCACAGCGCGATCAGCCCCGGCGCATGGCCGGGGAGATGGACGACGCGGAAGCCCGCGACGTCGTCGCCCTCGCTCACGGTGTCGCTGATCTGCACCGGCCCGGCGTCCCAGAAGCGGTGGTGGAACAGCTTGTGGATCGGGCGCTGGGGGAACGGCAGGAACGACAGGGAGGAGTCCCAGTAGCGGAAGCCTCCGGAGCCCTCCGCGTCGACGACCTCGTCGGGATGGCACAGGACGGGGACGTCGAACGAGGGCGCCGTGCCGCGGTGGTCGGTGTGCCCGTGCGCGAGGACGATCCGCGTCAGCCCGCCGAGGTGCGCGGCCGCCGCGGCGACCGCGTTGACCATCGTCTTCGCCCCCGCGTCGAACATGAGCACGCCGTCGCCGTCGCGCACGAAGTAGACGTTGCACTTGCCCGGCTCTCCCTGGACCTTCCAGACGCCCTCGGCGACCTCCTCCGGCGCCCCGTGCGGCGCGACCAGCCTCCGCGCGACCTTCGTGCGCGCGTTGAAGGCCTTCGTCATCTGCTGCTCGGCCGGCGAGTCCTGGGGCGGCATCAGCCCGAGCGCGCGCGCGATGGTCATGTTGTCCGTGTAGGCGTCGTTGCGGACGATCTTCCCGTCGCGCATGGTGATGACGTCGACCCCCGTCAGGTCGATGCGCGCGCCGGTCGGGTCGATGCCGTTGAACTGGCCGGGCCCGGCGAACGTCCCGCGCATCCGCCAGTGGACGGCGACCTTGTCGCCCTCGCCGAGCACGTCGAGGACCTCCATCCGCAGGTCGGGGAACGCGCCGTTGAGCCCGTCGAAGAACTCGACGACCTCGCGCTTCCCCGCGCCTTCCAGCACCCCGAGGATCTCGACCTCCGCGTCCTCCGCGTACCAGTTGCGCTGGGCGGCCTTGTCGCGGCCGATGGAGAGGAAGTACTCGCGCGCCAGCTCCGCGGCGCTCTGGGACGTCGAGGTGGTGGCCATGGCGCGAACGCTAGCGTCATGGGCGATGGCCGAGGCACGGCGCAAGCGGGAGGTCGGAAGGGGCGAGCGCGTGCTGCCCGGCGTCTGGCGTCTTCGGCTGCCTCTGCCGTGGCCGGGCGTCCCGCACTGCAACGCGTGGGCGATCGCCGCCGGCGACGGGATCGTGCTCTTCGACACCGGAATGCACGAGCCGGGCTCGATGGGCCACCTCGAGCGCGCGCTCGACCAGGTCGGCCTGAAGCTCGAGCACGTCCGCCTGCTCGTCTGCACCCACGCGCACTCCGACCACTACGGCGAGGCGGCGACGATCGTCGAGCGCACCGGCTGCGAGCTGTGGATGCATCCCGCCTACGGCCACGTGAAGCTCGCCGCGACCGACTACGACGCGGCGCTCGAGCGGCGGATCGAGATCGCGCTGCAGAGCGGCGTCCCGGAGGAGCCGCTGCGCGCATACCGCGAGTCGCAGCGCGGGCGCGGGATCGGCATCGCCGGGCTGGTGGAGCCCGACCGCGACCTCGTTCCCGGCGTAGTGGTCGAGACCGACCTCGGGTCGTGGAGCGTCCACGAGACGCCGGGCCACGCGCCGTCGCACGTGTGCCTCTTCCAGGCCGACCGCCGCCTGCTCATCTCCGGCGACCACCTCCTGGGGCGCGTGTCCCTCTACTACGACTTCGGCCACACCCCGGACCCCGCGGGGGAGTTCCTGCGGTCGCTCGACGTGGTCGACGAGCTCGACGCGCGGCTCTGCCTGCCCGGCCACGGGAGGACGTTCACCGACGTGCGCGCGCACGTCGAGGCGAACCGCGTCGCCGTGCGCGAGCGGCTCGAGCGCGTGCGCGAGGTCATCTCCGACGGCGCCGCGCCGCTGACCGCGTTCGAGGCGGTCCCGCTCGTCTACGGCCGGCCGGTCACGCCGATGACGGCGAACTGGTGGCTCAGCGAGACCCTCGCGTACCTCGCGCATCTGGAGCGCGAGGGGGCGGCAAGGCGCATCCCAGGGCAGCCGGAGCGCTGGACTACGCTTTGACGATGCGCATCGACGAGCTGCTCAGCACGAGCGACGAGCCGGTCTTCTCCTTCGAGTTCTTCCCGCCCAAGACGCCGGAGGGAGAGCGCAACCTGGAGGCCGCTCTGGCCGAGCTGCGGCGCCTGGAGCCCGCCTTCGTGTCCGTCACCTACGGCGCCGGCGGCACCACCCGCTCGAAGACGATCGACATCGTCAAGCGCATCCACGAGGAGCACGGGCTCGAGGCGATGGCGCACTTCACCTGCGTCGGCGCGACCGTCGACGAGCTGCGCGCGGTCCTGGACGAGATGCGCGACGCCGGGATCGAGAACGTGCTCGCGCTACGCGGCGACCCGCCCGCGGGCCAGGACGAGTGGACGATGACGGAGGGCGGCCTCGAGTTCTCGCGCGAGCTGGTCGAGCTCATCGGCAACGAGTACCCGGGCTTCTCGATCGGCGGGGCGTGCTTCCCCGAGACGCACATCCACGCCGTCGGGCCGGAGGAGGACCTCGCGTACCTCAAGGAGAAGGTCGACGCCGGCGCGCGGTTCCTCATCACCCAGCTCTTCTTCGACAACGCGGTCTACTTCGACTTCGTGGAGCGCGCGCGGGCGATCGGCGTCGACGTGCCGATCGTGCCGGGGATCATGCCGATCCTCGACGTCGCGCAGATCACGCGGATCACGGCGCTGTGCGGGTCGGACATCCCGGCCGGGCTGCGGGCGGCGCTCGAGGGGCGGGCCGACCAGCCGGAGGCGGTGCGCGACCTCGGCGTGGCCTTCGCCACGCTCCAGTGCGCCGAGCTGCTGCGGGGCGGCGCGCCCGGCATCCACTTCTACACGCTCAACCGCTCGCCGGCGACGCGCGCGATCCTGAGCGCCCTGAAGCTCATGCGGCCGTGGGACGAGCGGACCGGCCTGGGCGAAGCCACGCTGGCCGTCGGCTAGCCGCGACGTGATCGCGCCCGACGCGCACGCCGCGGTCGTCGAGGCGCTGGAGGCCAACCAGTGGGAGCTGTTCCGCTCCGTCGCCGGGCGCGGCGGGGCGGAGGTCCAGGACGACGGCGAGATCCTCTGGACGGTGACCGGCGTGCCGGTGGCCGCCTTCAACGGCGTGCTCCGCGCGACGCTGCCGCCGGACCGCGTCGACGACGTGATCTCCGCGGTCGGCGCCACGCTGGACTCGCGCCGCGCGCCGTGGTCGTGGTACGTCGGGCCGGCGTCGCTGCCGCTCGACCTGGCCGACCGGCTGCGGGCGCGGGGGTTCCGGCCGCTGGAGGGCCTGCCGGGCATGGCCGCTCCGGTCGGTCCGCCGGCGGAGCCGCCCGCCGCGGCCGACGGCCTGCGGTTCGAGGAGGTGCGCGGCGAGGCGAGCCTCGAGGCGTTCGGGACGCTGCTCGGCCTCGCGTTCGAGATGCCGCCGATGGTCGTGGAGCCGTTCCTCCGGCTGCTCGACGTGGCGGCGACGGTCGAACCGGCCGCGCTGCGCAACTTCGTCGCGCTGGACGACGGCGAGCCGGTCGCCTGCGGGTCGCTCGTCCTCGCCGCGGGCGTCGCCGGCCTCTACAACATCGGCGTGCTGCCCGACCGCCAGGGGCGGGGGATCGGCACGGCGATGACGTCGGCGCTGATGGCCGAGGGCGCGGCGGCGGGGGCGCGGACCGCCGTGCTGTGGTCGAGCGCCGCGGGCACGCGGTGCTACCGCCGCCTCGGCTTCGACGAGCGCTGCCGGCTGACGATCTACGCGCGCTAGCGCCGCGCCGCGGCCTGGCCGCAGGCGCGCAGGGCCTGCGCGACGGCGTTGGCGGCCGCGGGGTCCCAGCGGCCGGACTCGACCAGCTCGTCGAGCAGGTCGAGGGCGAAGTCGCGCCGCTCGAGCGCGTCGTCCTCGTTGAACAGCAGGTCGTCGGCGGCGTCGACGAGCAGCTCGCGCTCGTGGCCGTGCAGGACGGCGGGGCCGCGGGCGTCGAGCAGCTCCCGCAGCCGGGTGTGGGCGCGGCCGCGCCGCGCGAGGTCCTCGGAGGTGGGGTCGAACATGTGCGGGGGAAGGATGCTCGGGCGACCGGCGGACTAAACCTGGGCGGACGGACTGCTGACAGGCGGCTCGATGTCGAGGCCCTCGACGACCCGCGGCAGCCCGCCGGCCTCGTAGCGGACGTCGATCGAGTCGTTCTGCCGGTAGGTCCCGATGCCCCAGGCGCCGAGGAACCAGCGCCAGAGCCCGAGGCGCCCCTCCTTCTTCAGCTCGCGGTCGAAGACGAGCACGCGGCCCTCGACGCGGTAGTCGGTCCCCCGCTTCTGCGGGACGCCGTTGACGAAGACCTCGAACCGGTCGGGAACCTGGCGCGGCAGCGGCACGCGCGAGGTCGTCACGCCCGCACCGCCGCGGCGAACGCGTCGATGTCCTCCTCGGTGGTGTCCCACGAGCACATCCAGCGAACCTCGCCCGTCGACTCGTCCCAGGTGTAGAAGAACCACTCCTCGCGCAGCTTCGCCGCGCGCTCGGGGGCGACCAGCGCGAAGACCGCGTTGGCCTCGACCGGCTGGGTGATCGTGACCGCGTCGCCGACGGCGTCGGCGAGGCGGCGGGCCATCGCGTTGGCGTGGCCGGCGGCGGCCCGCCAGCGCTCGCCCTCGAGCAGCGCCTCGAACTGGGCGGCGACGAAGCGCATCTTCGAGGCGAGCTGCATCGACTGCTTGCGCAGGTAGACCGCCGCCTCGCTCAGCTCGGGGCGGCGCAGCACGATGGCCTCGCCGAACATCAGCCCCGCCTTGGTGCCGCCGAAGGAGATCGCGTCGGCCTCGCCGGCGGCCTCGCCGAGCGACGATCCGAGCGCGGCGGCGGCGTTCGTCAGGCGAGCGCCGTCGACGTGGAGCAGGAGGCCGTGCTCGCGCGCCTGCGCGGCGAGGGCGGCGACCTCCTCGCGCGTGTAGAGGGTGCCGAGCTCGCTGCTCTGGGTGATCGAGACCACGCGCGGCTGCACCGCGTGCTCGTCGCCGAAGCGGACGAGCCGGGGCTCGACGAGGTCGGGCGTCAGCTTGCCGTCCGGCGTCGGGACGGTCAGGAGCTTGATGCCGCCGACGCGCTCGGGGGCACCGCCCTCGTCGACGTTCAGGTGGGCGGTGTCGGCGCAGACGACGCCCTCCCACGGGCGGCACATCGCCCTCAGGGCGACGACGTTCGCGCCGGTGCCGTTGAAGACGAGGAACGCGTCGCCGCCGAGCTCCGCGCGGAGGCGGTCGCGAACCCGCTCGGTCCACGCGTCGTCGCCGTAGGAGTGCGCGTGGCCGTGGTTGGCGGCGGCGATCGCGTCGAGGACCTCGGGCAGCACGCCCGCGTGGTTGTCGCTGCCGAAGCCGCGCGGGTGGGCCGTCATCCGTGCAGCGAGAGGCGCTGGCCGTTCATGGCGACCGCGGCGTCGGACACGAGCCACGCGATCGCGTCGGCCATGTGGCGGGCGTCGGTGAACGTGGCGTACGCCTTGTCGGGGTTCTGCTCGCGCATCTCCGGCGTGACGATGGCGTTCACCACGAGGATGTTGGCCGTCCCGCCGGTCTCGGACAGCTCGTCGGCGTAGGCGAGCGTCCAGGCCTCGGCGGCGGCCTTCGCGGCGGCGTACGCGGCGTTCGTGCTGGTCGGCGCCTGCGCCTGCCGCGAGGAGACGAGGACGTAGCGGCCGCGGTCGCCGGCGCTCTTCAGCGCGGGCGCGAAGGCGCGGGTGGTGTGCTGGACCGTCCGGATCAGCAGGTCGTGCAGCAGCGCCCAGTCGTCGAGCGAGGAGTCGGACAGCGGCTTCCCGCCGCGCCACCCGCCGACGAGGTGCACGACGCCCGTGACGCCGTCGAGCGACTCCGCCCACTCGCGGGTCGCCGCCTCGTCGAGGAGGTCGACGGCGTGGTGGGCGCCCGGCACGCCCTCCAGCCGCGAGACGTCGGTGTCGCAGCAGTGCGGGCCGTTCCCCGCCTCCGCGAGGGCGCGCGCGACGTACGGCCCGAGCGAGCCGCCCGCTCCGGTGACGACGATCATGCGGCGGAGCTTACGCGGCGAGCTTCGCCGGCTCGGGTCCCTCCAGCTTCCCCTTGAGCTGGAGGTAGAACATCGAGAGCGGGAACTCGTCGTCCTTGACCAGGTCGATGAGCGCCTTCGGGTCCGAGTCGTCGTCGAACGCGCGCCGCTCGGCGGCCCAGCGCGACGAGGTCGCGGGGGCGACGTAGGTGGCGACGAGGTCGTGCGCGGCGATCCAGTGCGCGAGCTTCGAGCGGTCGATGCCGGAGCGGTAGAGCTCCTCGATCGCCGCGCGCAGCGCCTGGACGCCGTCGGCGACCCGGCCCCACTCGATGGTCAGGCGGTTGTCGGTCCAGTGGACGAGGCCGTGCTTGTGGAGGTACGCGAAGAGGAGCTGCCCGCCGAGGCCGTCGTAGTTGCGGACGCGGCTGCCGGTGATCGGGAAGCGGAAGAGGCGGTCGAAGAGGATCGCGTACTGCACGTGGCGGGCGAAGGCGAAGCCCTCGCGCTCGAGCTGGACCGCCTCGCCGAACGCCGTGAGGTCGCAGCGCAGCTCCTCGAGCGAGTACATCCAGTACGGGCTGCGCTGGCGGATCATGAACGGGTCGAACGGCAGGTCGCCGTGGCTGTGGGCGCGGTCGTGGACGAGGTCCCAGAGCATGTAGGCGTCGAGCGAGAGCTGCTCGGAGCGCAGCAGGGCCGCGGCGTCGGGCGGCAGGTTGAGCTTGAGCAGCTCGGCGGCGCGGCCGACGCGGTCGCGGAAGCGCTTGGACTCGCGGTCGCAGAAGATGCCGCCGAAGTTGTTGACGGGCCGCCCGGCGACGCTCACCGTCTCGGGGAAGAGGACCGCGCACTCGCTGTCGTAGCCGGCCGTGTGGTCGACGAACATCACCGGGACGAACTTCGGGTTGTCGTAGCGCGTGCGCTCGAGCTCGGCGAGCCACTCCGGCCACGGGACGCGGACGATCAGCGCCTCGAACCGCGTGTCGCGCGAGGCGTTCTGGAGGTACATCGGGAAGAGGACGAGGTGCTCGATGCCGTCGTCGCGCTGCCGCTCGGGCCGGAAGCGCTCGAGCGAGCTCGTGAAGTCCGGCTTGCCGAACCCGCCGTCGCGCCAGGCGCGCAGGTCGGCCAGCACCGCGTGAAGGTAGTCGTGCTGGTGCGGGAAGTGGCCGCGGAGGCCCTCGACGGCGGCGGCCATCGCCTCGACCTCCGCTGTGCAGTCGCCGTCCGCGGACCCGTCCGCGCGCTGCTTCAGCCGCACCGCATCGGTCGCGGCCCTCAGCGCCGCCCAGTGCGGGTCGGCCGCGGCGGCCGAGGGAGCCGGCCCGTCGCGATCCTCGAACGCCGGGCCCGCGACCCAGTACAGGAGGTTCAGCCACAGCGCGCGGTGGTCGAGCTCGTCGAGGCAGTCGTCGCCGAAGAGGTCGGAGTCGCCGAGCGCCACGACCCGCCCGGCGTCGTAGGTGGCGGCGACGGCGAGCGGCGCACCCGGGGCGGACGAGGTGGCGCCGGCGCGGGCGAGCACGTGCGCGCCGGCGGACGGGGAGAGCGTCGTCGCGCGGTAGAAGCACGCCGCGTGCACGCGCGCGAGGAGGTCGGCGGCCGGAGCGGCCCCGCTCGGGGCGCCCCCGGGAGCGGCCGCGCTCGGGGTGCCCGCCGGAGCCGCCCCGCTCGGGGCGCCCCCCGCGGCCAGCTCCGCGAGCACCCAGTGCGGCGCCTTGTGGTGGTGCTCGTAGTCGCTCACGACGGTGTTCTCGATCGCGATCCCGAAGCGGGCGGCGAGGTCGGTGACGTTGTTGCCGTACTTCGCCTGCTCCTCCTCGGCGAGGATCACGAGGCCGCCTCCGGCCGCGACGAACGCCTCGATCGCGTCGAGCTCCGCCGGCTCCAGGCGCGGCGAGCCGCCCGGGACGGTCCGCTCCCACGCCGGCTCCGACGGATGGGCGATGACGAGGACGTCCGCGCCGGTGAGCGCATCGCCGTCGAGCGCCCCGCCGGTGTGCGCGGCGACGGCGAAGTCGCGCTCGCGGGCGGCCTCCGCGGCGCGGGCGTACGACGAGTCGCCGGGGTGCGACGGCTGGATCTCGGCGGCGACCGCGGGGCGGATCGTCCACGCCTCGGAATGGGCCTCGTCGAAGAGCACGCGTGCGACCTTGGGCATGCCGTTCAGCGTACGCCCGCAGGCGGCGGACGTGGTTGCGCTTCCTTGCAACAATGTGTCGCTCTGGATCCCGTCGACCACAAGATCGTTGCGCTTCTCGTCGAGAACGCGCGCAGAAGCTACGACGACATCGGTCAGCGGGTCGCGCTGAGCGCCCCCGCCGTCAAGCGACGCGTCGACCGCCTGCGCGCGAGCGGCGCCCTGCGCGGCTTCACCGCGGTCGTCGACCACGCCGCGATGGGCGAGCAGACCGAGGCGCTCGTCGAGCTGTTCTACGCGCCCGGAACGCAGCTCGACAGCGTCGCCGACACCCTCCGCGGCCACCACGAGGTCGTCGAGGCGTGGAGCGTCACCGGCGAGGCCGACGCCATCGCGCGCGTGCGCACGCAGGACAACGCCGACCTCGAACGGCTCATCATCGACCTCCAGCGCGACGGGCTCGTCGTCCGGACGCGCTCGCAGGTCATCCTGAGCGCCCTCGTCGACCGCACGCGCGCCTAATCTGGAGGCGTGATCGAGTACACCGTCCGCCGCTCGCAGCGGGCCCGCCGGGTCCGGGTCGCCGTGGACCCCGAGCGGGGGGTGGAGGTCGTCCTGCCCGAACGCGCGCCGCAGCGCGCCGCCGCGGAGGCGGTCCGCGAGCTGCGCCCGTGGATCGAGCGCCGGCTCGCGGAGGCCGAGCGGGCCCGGCAAGCGGTCCAGGCGCGCGGCGCGACCGTCCCGTACCTCGACGAGACGCTCCGGCTCCACCCGCAGCCGGGCCGCACCCGCGTCCACCGCCGCAACGACGACCTCTTCGTGCCCACCGGCGATCCGCGCCCCGCCCTCGAGCGCTGGTACCGCCGCATGGCCGCGCGCGAGATCGCGCCGCGCCTCGACCACGCCGTCGAGCAGCTCGGCACGAGCTACGCGGCGCTCACGATCCGCAACCAGAGGACCCGCTGGGGGTCGTGCTCCTCGACGGGCGCGATGAGCTTCAACTGGCGCCTGCTCCTCGCCCCCGAGCAGGTCCTCGACTACGTCGTCTGGCACGAGGCCTGCCACCTGCTCGTCCTCGACCACTCGCCCCGCTTCTGGTCGCTGGTCGAGCGGCACGTGCCGGACTACGCCGAGCCGCGGCGCTGGCTGCGCCGGCACGGGCAGACGCTCGTGCTGTGAGCGGGCCGCGGCCCGCTCCGCGGATCGCGGTCGTCGGCCACGTCGAGTGGGTCGACTTCGCGGTCGTGCCGCGCCTCCCGCACCCCGGCGAGATCCTCCACGCCGACGAGCACTTCGCCGCGCCCGGCGGGGGCGGCGCGGTCGCGGCGATCCAGGCGAAGCGGCTCGCCGGCGAGGCCCTCTTCCTCACAGCGGTGGGCGACGACGAGCTCGCGGAGCGGGCGGAGCGCGAGCTGGCAGGCGTCTACGGCGTCGAGGTCCACGCCGCGCGCCGCGACCGCCCGCAGCGCCGCGCCTTCACCTACCTCGACACCGCGGCCGAGCGCACCATCACCGTCCTCGGCGAGCGGCTCGTCCCGCACGGCGACGACCCGCTGCCGTGGGAGCGGCTGAGCGACGTCGACGCCGTCTACTTCACCGGCGGCGACCCCGCCGCGCTGCGCGCGGCGCGGCGCGCGCGCGTCCTCGTGGCGACGCCGCGCGCGCTCGACACCCTCGCCGCCGCGCACGTCCAGATCGACGTGCTCGTCGCGAGCGCGAGCGACCCGGGGGAGAGGGTCGCGCCGGGCGCGATCGAACCGCCGCCGCACATCGTCGCGCTTACGGAGGGAGCGGAGGGAGGCCGTTGGGCTGTCGTCACGCCGGCCGAACGCGGGGCGGCTGCGGAGCGAGCGCGGTGGGACGCGACCGAGGGCCGCTGGGCGGCGGCCGACCCGCCGGGCCCGCCCGTCGACGCCTACGGCTGCGGCGACTCGTTCGCCGTCGGCCTGACGTACGCGCTCGGCGCGAACCTCCCGCTCGACGAGGCGCTGGCGTTCGCCGCCCGGTGCGGCGCGACGTGCCTAGCCGGGCGCGGGCCGTACGGCCGCCCGCTCTAGGTCGGGTCGGGCAGGCCGCAGATCACGGTCTCGTCCGACACGTGGACCTGCGCCCGCCACCGCTGCCGCGACCGGTCACGCGGGATCGCGAGGCTCGCGGTGGCGCCGGGGGCGACCTCGCCCAGCGGCTTCTCGAAGAACAGCGAGCTGAACCGGCGCAGCCGCACCTCGACCTTCGACGGCCCCGCCCGGAACACCGCGCCCCACTGCGGCAGCAGCAGCGTGAACGCCGCGCTCGGCTGCGCCGGCTCGAGCCGCACGCACCCGCGCCCCGCGGGCACGACGTTCCCGGCCTGGGTCCCCTCGGGCGCCGGCGCCTCGTCCCCGACCGGCGCGTCGCGCTCCGCCGGCCCGAGGTTCAGGTTGAGGACCCGCGCCATCGCGTGGTCGACGCCGCGCTGGAGCTCTGGCTTCTCCTCCCGCAGCTCCTCGGCGGTGTACCCGGGCGACGAGTCGTAGCGCTCGATCGCCGCGTACAGCCCGCCGGCGACGATGAACCCCTGGGTCGGATCGGCGCCGGCGTAGTCGGCCGGGACGTTCTCCGGCCCCGCGATCTCGAGGGCGGTCACCGCGAACCGCCCGCCCTGCGACCACTCGCGGAGGATCGCCCCGCCGCCCTGCACGCCGTTGGCGTTCGAGATCGCGCCGACGAACAAAAAGCCGGTGAGCAGCGCCGCCGCGCGCCCCACGATCGCGTAGCGCCGCGCGACCTCGAGCGCGACCAGCCCGACGAACAGCCCGGACGCGTACAGGTAGCGGTTCGCGTCCGCCTCGATGCCCATGTCCGCGCGCCCGAGCGCCGTGAGCGCCCAGAGCGACAGCGGCATCGAGATCGCGGCGACGAGCCGCGCCGTCGTCCGGCCCGGGTCGAGCAGCTCGCGCGCCGTCAGCGCGGCGAGCGCCCAGAACGCCAGCAGCCCGACGTCGGTGCCGTAACCGATGATCGCGCCCGCGGAGTCGTCGGCCCCGTCGATCATGAAGTTGGGGATGTCGGGCGCGTTGTGCAGCCGCATCGAGTTGCCGGTGCCGTACTTGACCATCCAGATCAGGTACGCCCCGATCGGCACCCCGACGACCCACCACCGCCGCCAGTCGCGCCGCCACACCACCTCCACGACCGCCCCGATCAGGAACGGGAAGCCGACGCTCGACGAGCCGATCGAGACGCCGAGCAGGAGCGCGGCGATGACGTCGCCCTTGCGGTCCTCCCGGTCGAGCGCCAGGAACGCGCCCATGCCGGCCGCCATCGCGCCGACGAAGTTGACCTGGAAGGAGTAGACGAGGTTGTACCAGGAGGGCGCCATCACCATGAGGCACGCCGCCAGGGCGACCGCGGGCCACACCGGGATGCGCTTGCGCGCGTAGAGGAAGAGCAGCAGGCCCGTCAGCAGGTTGAGCGCGACGAGCGCCGCGCGGTAGACCCAGTGCTCGTGCAGCCCGACCGTCTCGAACAGGATCTTGTAGAGGACGAGCGGGAAGAACTGCAGGTGCTCGTTGTGCGGGCGCAGGAGCGTGTACGGGTTCCAGTTCCCGCGCTCCAGGATGATGGGCCAGTCGTCGTAGAAGAACGTCGTCCCGCGGCCGGCCCACATGAGCAGCCAGGCGGTGCCCGCCATGACGGCGAGGAGGACGATCCAGGGAAGCCACCGCGCGACGCGCCTGTCTCGCACGGCTGAGAGCAGGCGGGCGGGCACGCGGGGCGACGGACGCTCGACGGCCGGAGCACTCACGCGCGCAGTGATGTTACGACGCGAGCTCGCGGCGCAGCGCGTCGACGGCGCTCTCGCCGTCCTGCCGCTCGACGAGCCGCTTGCGGACCCAGCCGACGTACGCCTCGGCCGAGCCGTCGCCCCTCACGTCGATCCCGCCGTGGGTGCCGCGGGGCCCGTGCAGCTCGAGCCGCCCGGCGACCTGGCGCACCGGCTCGTACTCCCGGCCCAGGGCGGCGCGGGGCGCCCGCGGCGAGACCTGCGGGATGCGCCGGGCGAGCGCGTCGAGCGCCTCGGCGAGGGTCGCGTGGCGCTCCTTCTCGACGTCCGGGCCGAAGCGCAGGACGAGCTTGTACGGCGTGCGGCGCATGCGCGCCGGATGGTAAGACTTGCTAGGCGGCTGCGATCTGCGCCGTGACGACGCGGGTCCCGCCCTCGTTGCGGCCCTCGAGCCGGTCGGAGATCGAGTGGAACAGCCGGTGCGCGGCGACGTTGTCGTTGAGCAGCGTCGCCGTGAACCGCCTGACGGAGCGCTCGCGCGCCTCGTCGGCCAGCCGGCGGCCGAGCTCGCGCCCGAGCCCCTGGCCCTGGAAGGCGTCGCCGACGACGATGGCGACCTCGGCGGTGTCCGGCAGGTCGCGCAGCCGCACGAAGCGCCCGACGCCGACGATGGCGTCAGGGTCGTCGGCGAGCACGGCGAGCACGGCGACGTGGTCGATCCCGTCGATCTCGGTGAGGTAGCGCAGCTCGCTCGCGCTGAGGCGCGGCTTGGCCGTCAAAAAGCGCCGCCGCTGCGACTCGGGCGAGAGGCGCGCGAGGGCGGCGGCCAGCCGTTCCTTGTCGTCCGGCCGGATGTACCGGAAGGCGACCCTCTGGCCGGTCTGCGGGAGCGTGTAGTGCAC
>DASZDF010000322.1:0-7319 GCA_035942275.1 Solirubrobacteraceae bacterium
CCCCGGGAGCCCGGCGCCGCCGGCGCGGATCGCGCGGAGGTCGCGCTTGCGGATGTCCTTCGCGCGGAGGGACCCGTTCTTGATGTCGCGGCTCGTCAGCGACTCGTCGCGGACGTCCTTGCCGGCGATCTTGACCGCCGCGTAGGACGAGCCGCCGAGCGCGGCGAAGATCGCGACGGAGGACATGACGTTGGCGTAGGTGAGTCGCATTCGGGGCTCCTGATCACGGGGAGCCCGGATGCTCCGCCCGTCACGTTCGGCGCCCGTCTGCGCGCCGTTCGGAGCGCGTCTTCGCGCGGCTGACGCCGCGCTTGCCGTCCCACTCGAGCAGCTCGCCGGGCTGGCAGTCGAGGGCCTCGCAGAGCCGCGTCAGCGTCGAGAAGCGGATCGCGCGGGCGTGGTTGTTCTTGAGGATCGAGAGGTTCGCGTAGGTGATGCCGACGCGCTCGGCGAGCTCGGCAAGGGTGATCCCGCGCTCGGCGAGCAGCCGGTCGAGGCGGATCTCGATGCCGTGCGGCTCGTCGTTCATACGGTCTGGCGCTCGAGCTCCTGCAGCTCGACGCCGCGCGCGAAGACGCCGGCGAGGACGAGGACGAGCAGCCCCGGCAGGACGTCCGTGACGCCGAGCGTCAGCACGGGCGAGACCTCCGGGGCGACGCCGTGCGTCAGCGACGCCTCCGCGGCGAAGTACTCGATCACGGCGTACGCCGGGATCCCGACGAGCAGGAGCGAGCCGACGGCGCGCATCCGGCGGGTCGCGTCGCGGGCGAAGGGGTCGCCGCGCCCGGCCGCGCGGAGGATCGGGACGAGGAACGCGAGCACCGCGAGCGCTGCGAGCCACGGAGCGAGCCGCAGGATCGACCACGCCACGATCGCGCCCGGCTCGGCCTCCGGGACGGTGAGCGTCCCGTGGCCGTCGCTCAGGTACGCGTAGCCGGCGGGGAACCGCTCGTCCGGCGCCGGCGCGTCAGGCGGGGACGGATGGTGCGTGCGGAGGATCTCGTCGACGTCGAGCTCGCCCCGTACCTCGACCCTGCGGTCGCCGACGCCGTGCGCCACGTCCCACCCGGCGTCGAGCGCGCCGCCCAGGACGAACAGCACCGCGAGCCAGAGCGCGACGCGCTCCGTCGTCCACCGGCGTCGTTCCATATCGAAGAACGATATATCGAGAGTCGATATGCCGTCAAGTCGCCACCGGCCGCGGCGTCTCGCTGCGCCGGCGCCACCAGAGGCTCGTCCGGCGTAGCAGCGGGCGCTCGACGAGCAGCCAGCTCGCGAGCGCGAGCGGGACGCTGATCGCGAGCACGAGCGCCGCGCGCAGCGGCCAGGAGAGGGCTCCCGCCTGGACCGCGACGCCCTCGTGCTCGAGCACGCGGACGGTGACGTAGTGCCAGAGGTAGAGCCCGTAGGAGACGAGCCCGATCGGCGCGAGCGCGCGGGCGAGCGGCCGGAGCCTCCCCCACCCGGCGAGGGCGGCGGCGAGCGCGAGGCCGGCGGCCACGGCCCAGACCTGCCGCGACAGGTCGAGGACGACCGTGCTCGACGTCGTGTTCGCGTAGAGGGCCACGGCGCCGACGGCGAGAGCGCCGGCCGCCAGCAGCTCCGGGCGCCGCGGCCTCCAGCCGGAGTCCAGCGCGACCGCCATGAGGATCCCCGGGCAGAACACCGACAGCAGCGCGGGCAGCGAGAGGCGGAAGACGTCGGCGTTCGCGACGGCGGCGAACGGGCCGACGTTCGGGTACTCCGCCGCCGCCCAGGCCGACCACGCGATGCTCGCCAGCCACAGTGCGCCCACGCCGACGGCGAGCGTGCGCGGGTGCAGCGGCCGCGGGCCGGCCGCGCGGCGCACTGCGAGCGCCGCGAGCGGCACGAACGCGTAGAACAGCGCCTCGATCCCGAGCGTCCACGCCACGAAGAACAGCGCCTGCCCCTCGCCCGGCACGAGGTTGTGCAGCAGCGCGCCGTGCAGCGGGACCTGCCACCACTCGAGGCCGCCCGCGACCGGGAGGAGGACCAGGATCGCGGCGAAGGCGATCCAGTACGCGGGGATGATGCGGGCCGCGCGGCGCAGCGCGTACCCGCCCGCGGGAGGCAGCGGCTCGCCGCGCAGCAGCGTCCGCACGAACGGGCCGGAGATGAGGTAGCCGCTCAGCGCGAAGAAGAGCCAGATGCCCTGACCGCCCGCGTTGATGAGCATGTCGCCCGGATCGCGGCTCGTGTGCGGCGGGGCGCTGCCGCCCAGCAGGTAGGCGTGCGCCGCGAGCACCGCGAGGACGGCGACCGCCCGGATCGCGTCGAGGTCGGGCGAGCGACGGCCGGCCTCGGCGGCGCCCCCCTCGACGCTCAGCCAGTCGTACAGCGCCACCGCGCGAAGTCTAGGTTCGGGAGGCCTTCGCCCAGGCGGCGAGGAGCGCGCCGCTGGCCACGGCGTCGATCAGATACGTCCAGCGGCCGCGGCGCCGCAGCGCGACGAGGACGTCGGAGCTCGCGAGCAGGCCCGCCGTCCCCGCGCCGAGAAGCTCGATCTCCGGCGTCACGCGGTCGCGGGCGCCCGCCGAGCCGAGCGCCCCCGCGACGGGTACGAGCAGCAGCGCGACCGTCTCGACGAGCCACCAGTCGTCCTTGCGCCCGGTGACCGCCTCGAACGTCCGGCGGCTCAGCAGCGGCCAGATCGCGGTGACGCCGTAGTAGGCGCCCTGGGCGACCGCGACGTGGCGGCGGCGGAGAGGCATGTCACCCGCCTTACCCCGGTCCGGTCCGACTGCACGTCTGGCGTGTCGTTGTGGCATGGACATCAGAGAGAAGAAGGCCGTCGCGGTCGCCGTGGCCGCGTGCGCAGCGCTGCTCTGCGCCCCCGCCGCCGCGAACGCCGCGGACGTCATCTACGGGCTCACCGAGTCGAACCGCCTCGTGCGCTTCAACTCCGACCGCCCCGGCCACGTGCTCGAGAGCGTCCCGGTGCAGGGTCTCGTCCAGGGCGAGACGCTCGTGGGGATCGACGTGCGGCCCGAGACCGATGCCCTCTACGCCGTGGGGACCTCCAACCGCGTCTACCAGGTCAACCCCGACACGGGCGCGACCCGGCGGGCGTTCGGCGCCTTCAGCCCCGCGCTCAGCGGCGCGTCGTTCGGCGTCGACTTCAACCCCGTCGCCGACGCCCTGCGCATCGTGTCCGACGCCGAGCAGAACCTGCGGATCCCGTTCGGCGGCGGCAACGCCGGCAACGCGAACGACGACCAGCCCCTCCAGTACGCCGCGGGCGATCCCGGCGCCGGCACGAACCCGGCCGTCGCGGGCGCGGGCTACACGAACAGCTTCCCCGGCGCGACCGAGACCGTCCTCTACGACATCGACACGGCGCGCGACACGCTCGTCCGCCAGGCCCCGCCGAACGCCGGCACGCTGACGACCGTCGGCCCGCTCGGGCTCGACGCCGAGGCCGCGGCGGGCTTCGACGTGTCGCCGCAGGGCAACGTCGCCTACGCGGCGCTGCGCCCGGCGGGCCAGCCCCGCCACGCGCTCTACCGCGTCGACCTGGCGACCGGCGGCCTGACCGTCGCCGCCGCGCCCGCCGCGATCGGCGTCGACGCCACCCTGCGCGGGATCGCGGTCGCGACCGGAGCCGTCGACGACGACCGCACGAAGCCGGAGATGTCGGTCGCGTTCTCGAGCACGATCCTCGAGCAGAACGTCGACCCGCTGCGGCCCTCGATCTCGTGCGACGAGGCGTGCACGATCACGGTCAGCGCGCGCGTGGAGGGCCGGGCCGCCGGGACCGGCACGGCGTCGCTCGACGACGCCGGGCGGGTGACCGTCGAGATCCCGCTGAACGCGAGCGCGCAGCGGCGGATCGCCCGCCGCGGGACGGAGCTCATCTCGCTCGACGTCACGTCGGTCGACGCGGCCGGCAACACGACCGAGCAGAAGGGCCGCCTCTCGCGGACGCAGACCATCGCCGCCCGGCAGGGCGGCTAGGGAGCGGCCGTAGACTGAGGGTCGTGCGCACCGACCTCTGGACCTGCCACCTCGGGGTCGTCGAGTACCGCGAGGCGCTCGAGCTCCAGCGGCGGTTGCGCGCGGCCCGTCAGGCCGGGGACGTCCCGGACGTCCTGCTCCTCCTCGAGCACCCGCCCGTGTACACGCGGGGGCGGCGCAGCGACGCCGCCGAGCTGCCGATGGGCGAGTCCTGGTACCTCTCGCAGGGCATCGACGTCGTGGACGTCGACCGCGGCGGGAAGCTGACCTACCACGGCCCCGGGCAGCTCGTCGGCTACCCGATCATGGCCATCGACGACGTCATCGCGTTCGTGCGGACGATGGAGGACGCGATGATCGCCGCGCTCGCCGACGAGAGCCTTCGGACTCGCTCACGCTCGGGCGAAGGCAGCGACTACACCGGCGTCTGGGTCGAGGACCGCAAGATCGCCTCGATCGGCGTCCACGTCCAGAAGGGCGTCACCACCCACGGCTTCGCGGTCAACGTCCAGAACGACCTCCAGCCGTTCGAGTGGGTCGTGCCGTGCGGGCTGGGCGGCGTCCGGATGACGTCCGTCATGAAGGAGAAGCGCGTCGGCGGCGATCCGCTGCGGTGCTTCCGCAAGCGGATGGCGTGGCGGTTCGCCGAGGCGTTCGGCCGGCGCCAGCGGCTCGTGACGCCGCGCCGGCTCGCGGAAGCGGCCCCGCCGGCTTTGGTCGGCGCCGCGCGCGGCCGATGATCCTCTGAGTGCGGCTGATCGCATCGCTCGTCCTCGCCCTGCTCGCGTTCGCGCCCGCCGCGGACGCCGCGCCGCCGCGGCCCGACCTCCGCCAGGCCGCTCCGCGCGTGCTCGGGGAGCGGACGCTCCTCGCCGGCGGCACCCTTCGCGTCGAGGACGCCGTCCGCAACGCCGGCCGCCGCCGGGCCCGCGCGACCCGGACGCACTTCTTCCTCTCGCGCGACGGCGTCGCGAGCCTGGACGACCTCGCGCTCGGGGCGCGGGCCGTGCCCGCGCTGCGCCCGCGCCGCACCTCGCGCAGGACGGTGACGCTCCGCCTCCCGGCCGCGGTCGCGCCCGGAGCCTGGACCATCGTCGCCTGCGCCGACGCGACCAGGCGCGTCCGCGAGCGGCGCGAGGGCGACAACTGCCGCGCGGCGCTGCTCGCCCTCCGCATCCCGTTCCCGCCGCCGCCTCCCCCGCCCCCGCCGCCTCCTCCCACGCCCCCACCGCCGCCGCCCGCGGAGCTGCGCGTCGAGCCCCCGCCGGCACCGCAGCCCGAGCCCGCCCCCGAGGGCCCCGAGTGCGCGCCCGACGGCGGTGACGGGGCCGGCGACAGCGTCCGCACGATCTCCGAGGAGGTCCCGTCCGCCGGCGCCGAGGGCGACGCCGCCGCCGCGTTCACGACGATGTGGGACGACAGCCGGCGCGGCTGGACCGGCGGCGACGGCACGTTCTCGGTGGCGCTTCCCGACGGCCGCATCGCGTGGCTCTTCGGCGACACCTTCCTCGGCGGGATCCGCGCCGACGGCACCCGCGACCCCGACACGCCGATGGTCAACAACACGCTCGTGGTGCAGGACGGCGCCTGCCTGGTCACCCACGTCCGCGGCACGGAGGAGGCGCCGCGTGCGTTCGTCCTCCCCGGCGGCGGGCGCTGGGCGTGGCCGAACCAGGGCATCGTCTCGGCCGACGGCGAGCGGCTCCACACGTTCTGGACGATCATCGAGCGCACCGGCGATGCGCCCCTCGACGTCGTCGTCCGCGGCAGCGTGCTCGCCACGTTCGCGCTCCCGTCGCTCGAGCCGGTCGGCCCCCTCCACGAGCTGCCCTCGCGCGACGGCCTCTTCCACGGCGCGGCGATCGTCGAGGACGAGCAGCACACCTACCTCTTCGGCGTCGACGACCCGACGCGCCGCCTCCACCTCGCGCGCGTGCCGCTCGGCGAGCTCGACGGCGAGATGGAGTTCTGGGCCGGCGCGGGCTGGTCGAGCGACGTCGAGGACTCGGTCGCCGTGCTCGACGCGGACGTCTCCAACCAGCTCAGCGTCATCCGGCGCGAGGACGACCTCCTCCTCGCCAGCCAGGTCCCGCTCGGCAACGAGCTGCGAGCGTGGGTGGCGACCGACCCGCAGGGAACGTGGGAGCCGGGCGGGATCATCGCATCGTGGCCGACGCCGCCCGACGCGTGGACCTACAACGCCCTGCTGCACCCGTGGAGCACCGGCGAGGACGGGATGCTGCTCTCCTACAACGTCAACGCGGCGCCCGGCTCCGACCCCGGCGTCGTCTACGACGACCCCTCGCTGTACCGCCCGCGCTTTGAGCGCGCGCAGCTGCCCTAGACGCCCTTCGCGAAGTGGTAGGACGCGATCCGCATGCCGTGGCGGAAGTAGAAGCGGTGGGCGTCGGCGCGGTTCGCGTCGACCCCCGAGTCGAGGTGGAACTGGTCGCACCCCAGGCGCGCGGCCTCCTCGTCGAGCCAGGCGAAGAGCGCGTCGGCATGGCCCCTCCCGCGTGCGGCCGGGAGCGTCACGAGGTCGTCGACGTAGAGCGCGCGGCCCCACGCCAGCATCTCGACGACGCGGAAGCCGGCCGCCGCCGACGCCTCCTCTGCGCCCGCGTCGAACGACCCGATCAGCCGGTACCCCTGCGGCCGCTGGACGTCGTCGATCCGGGCGGCGAGCGCCGCGCCGTCGCCCAGGTGAGGACGCAGCTCGAGCAGCGCGCGGGCGCCGCGGTGGGTCTCGCCGGGGAGCAGCTCACGGACCTCGGGCATCGGCGGCGTATCCTCTCAGGCCGAGTGAGCGACGCCCCCGTCCGCAAGCACCAGACGCGCTCCCGCGCCAATCCGGGCGGGATGGACGTCCTCAAGGTGCTCGGCGCCGACGTCCGCCCGCTGCGCGAGCGCAAGCCGCCCTGGTTCAAGGTCCCCGCGCCGGGCGGGAAGCGCTACCTCGAGCTGAGCGCGCGGATCAAGGAGGACAACCTCCACACGGTCTGCCAGGAGGCCGCGTGCCCGAACATCGGCGAGTGCTGGGAGCGCGGCACGGCCACGTTCAAGATCCTCGGCGACACCTGCACGCGCCGCTGCGGCTTCTGCAACGTCAAGACCGGCAAGCCGACGTGGCACGACCCGCTCGAGCCCGCGCGGGTGGCTCGCCAGGTCGCGAACATGGGCCTGCGCCACGCGGTCATCACGAGCGTCGACCGCGACGACCTGCCCGACAAGGGCGCGTCGGCGTTCGTCGGCGTCATCCGCCAGATCCGCCGCCAGGCGCCGGCCTGCAAGGTCGAGGTCCTGACGCCGGACTTCCGGGGCGAGGAGATGCCGCTGGCCAAGGT
>DASZDF010000323.1:0-6154 GCA_035942275.1 Solirubrobacteraceae bacterium
GCGCGCGAAGGCGAAAGCCAAGGCGAAGGCGAAGGCGCGCGCCAAGGCAAAGGCGAAGGCCAAGCGCCGCGCCGCCGCCCGCCGTCGCGCCCAGCAGCGGCGCCGCGGCTAGCCCGACCGGACCGCGGCCTGTGCCGCGGCCACCCGCGCGACCGGCACGCGGTACGGCGAGCACGAGACGTAGTCGAGCCCGGAGTTGTGGAAGAAGTCGATGGAATCCGGGTCGCCACCGTGCTCGCCGCAGATCCCGAGCTTCAGCGACGGCTTCGCCGAGCGCCCGAGCCACGCCGCCATCCGCACGAGCTGACCGACGCCCGGCGCGTCGATCGTCTCGAACGGCGAGCGGTCCACCACCTTCAACTCGATGTAGCGCGCGAGGATGCGTCCCTCGATGTCGTCGCGGCTGAACCCGAGCGCGGTCTGGGTGAGGTCGTTCGTGCCGAAGCTGAAGAAGTCGGCCTCGCTCGCGATCCGATCGGCCTGCAGGCACGCCCGCGGCAGCTCGATCATCGTCCCCACGAGGTAGTCGCGCCCGCGTTCCAGGCCATGCGTCTCCCCCAGCCGCACGATCAGGCCGCGGACCAGCTCGAGCTCGCGTTCGTACGCGACCAGCGGGACCATGATCTCGACGAGCGGCGCCGTGCTCGCCCGCTCGCGCACGGCCGCGAAGGCGCCGAAGATCGCCTCGATCTGCATCTCGAAGAGGTCGGGCTTGAGCAGCCCGAGGCGCACGCCGCGCGTCCCGAGCATCGGGTTGGTCTCCTCCCACAGCCGGACCTGGTCGAGCGTCCGCTCGAGCTTCGCCAGGTCGTCGGAGCGCTCGATCCGCGCGCGCTCGACCTGGTGCTCGACATCGGAGCGGTGCGGGAGGAACTCGTGCAGCGGCGGGTCGAGCAGGCGGATCGTCACCGGCTGGCCCTCCATCGCCTCGAAGAGCCCCTCGAAGTCCGACCGCTGGAGCTCGCTGAGGGCCGCCAGCGCCGAGCGGCGCTCCTCGTCGCTGGACGCGAGGATCGCCTCGACCATCCGCTCGTGGCGGTCGGCGCCGAAGAACATGTGCTCGGTCCGGCACAGACCGATCCCCTCGGCGCCGAACGCGCGAGCGCGCGCGGCGTCCTCGGGCGTGTCGGCGTTCGTCCGCACGCCCAGCGTGCGCAGCTCGTCCGACCACTCGAGGACGCGCTCGAAGTGCTCGGACATCTGCGGCTCGATGAGCGGCACGTCGTCCGTGGTCACGCAGCCGGTGGTGCCGTCGATCGCGATCTCGTCGCCCTCGCGCAGCACGTGGCCGTCGACGCGAACCTCACCGGCGTGCAGGTCGATCTCCAGCGAGCCCGCGCCGGTCACCGCCGGGCGCCCCATCCCGCGGGCGACGAGCGCCGCATGCGACGCCTTGCCGCCCTCGCTCGTGAGGATGCCCTGCGCCGCGTCGAAGCCGGCGACGTCGTCGGCCTCGGTGAACGGCCGCACGAGGATCACCTGGCGCCCGCCGGTCGCGGCGCTCACCGCGTCGTCGGCGGTGAACACGATCTCGCCCTTCGCGGCGCCGGGCGACGCCGCGACGCCGCGCGCGAGCACGGCGTACTCCGTGTCGGGGTCGAAGGTCGGGTGCAGCAGCGCGTCGAGCGTCTCCGTGTCGATCGTCGCGATCGCCTCGGCCTTGCTCAGGAGCCCCTCGTCGACCGCGTCGCACGCGAAGCGCACCGCCGCCTGCGCGGGCCGCTTGGCCGCGCGCGTCTGGAGCATGTACAGCCGCCCCTCCTCCACCGTGAACTCGGTGTCCTGCATGTCCTTGTAGTGGCGCTCGAGCGTGCGCAGGATGTCCATGAGCTGCTCGTGCGCCTCGGGCATCCAGTCGCGCAGCTCGCGGATGTCGCGCGGCGTGCGGACGCCCGACACGACGTCCTCGCCCTGCGCGTTGGGGAGGAAGTCGCCGCTCGGCTCGGGCTCGCCGGTCACCTCGTCGCGGCTGAACGCGACGCCGGACCCCGAGGTGTCGCCCTTGTTGCCGACCACCATCTGCTGGACGTTGACGGCGGTCCCCCAGTCGTCGGGGATCCGGTTGAGGCGGCGGTACGTCACCGCGCGCTCGCCCTTCCACGAGTCGAACACCGCGCGGATCGCCTGGCGGAGCTGCTCGCGCGGCTCCTCGGGGAAGTCGTAGAACCCCTGGAACGCGCGCGTCAGCTCGCGCAGCGCTTCGGTGTCGAGGTCGGTGTCCTGCGTCACGCCGCGGTCGGCCTTCACCCGCTTGATCTCGTCCTCGAACCGCTCGCCCGCGACGCCGCGCACGACGTTGCCGAACATCTGCACGAAGCGCCGGTAGGAGTCCCACGCGAAGCGCTCGTTGCCGGTCCGCGCCGCCAGCCCCTCGACGCTGCGGTCGTTGAGCCCCAGGTTGAGGACGGTGTCGAGCATGCCGGGCATCGACTCGCGCGCGCCGCTGCGCACCGAGACGAGCAGCGGATCGGCGTCGTCGCCCAGCCGCTTGCCGGCGCGCTCCTCCAGCCGCGCGAGCGCCTCGGCGACCTGGTCCTCCATCCCCTCCGGCTCGGTGGACTCGCGCAGGTAGGCGACGCACGCCTCGGTGGTGATCGTGAACCCGGCGGGCACCCGCTCCGGCCCCAGGACGCGCGTCATCTCCGCGACGTTCGCGCCCTTGCCGCCGAGCAGCTCGCGCATCTCCTTCGAGCCTTCGCTGAAGTCCAGCACCCACTTCACGCCGGCGACCCTATCCGGACAGGGCCGGACGGAGCCGCAGGTGCGCGTGGTGCTCCACGGTCTCGAGGATCGCTCGCTCGGCCTGCCGCAGCGCCCGCGGCGGCGTGCCGCGAGGGGCGTCGGCGAGCGGGCGGCCGAGCGCCTCGACCATGAACGTATGGGCCGCCTCGTCGAGCGGGAACGCCGCCCCCTCGCACGCGCCGCACACGACGCCGCCGGCGGCGCCGCTGAACCCGCTGACGTGCTCGCGGTCC
Source organism: Solirubrobacteraceae bacterium (assembly GCA_035942275.1). Lineage (GTDB taxonomy): Bacteria > Actinomycetota > Thermoleophilia > Solirubrobacterales > Solirubrobacteraceae > CADCVT01. The sequence goes on from DASZDF010000323.1 coordinate 2,976, forward strand.
CCGCACACGGCGCACCCCGCGAGGTGCGGCGCGAGCCCCGCCGCGAGGAGGAGCTTCAGGCGGAACGCGAGCCGGCCCGCCTCGTCGGCCTGCGCGGCGTCGGCGTCGAGCAGCGCGAGCTCGTTGGCGAGCAGGTGGAACACCGCCGGGTTCGGCTCCGAGGTCTCGAACAGCCGCCCGACGGCGTCGCAGGCGCGGGCGGCGGCGTCGAGCGACGGGCCGTCGGTCCGCAGGCGGGCGTGGGGCGCGACGGTCTCCGCGCTCGTGACCGTCAGCAGGTCGCTGCGGCCCTCGTACAGCACCAGCCGCAGGCGGAAGAACGGCTCCAGCCGGCCCCCGAAGCGCGTCTTCGCGCGGCGTACGCCCTTCGCGATCGCGCCCACTCGACCACGATCCGGGGTATAGAGGTGCAGGATGCGATCCGCCTCCCCGTACCGCAGCGATCTGAGGACGATCGCCTCCGTTTTGACCGACCCGGCCACCGCTACCCTGGAGAAGGCATGAACGACATCGTCGTGTACACGACCGATCCGTGCTCCTTCTGCAGCCGGGTCAAGCAGCTCTTCGAGGCGCGCAAGATCGAGTACACGGAGATCAATCTGGCACGTGACCCGGCCGGACGGGCCGAGCTCGTCGAGCGGACGGGGATGATGAGCTTCCCGCAGGTGGTCATCCGGGGCGAGGTCCTCGGCGGCTTCCAGGAGACGCTCGCCGCCGACCAGTCGGGCCGCCTGCGCGAGCTGCTCGCGGCCGCTTAACGCCCGAGGTCGGCCAGCGCGTCCGCGCCCGCGGTCGCCGCGAGCGCCAGCATCGGCAGGTTGATGTTGTCGAGGTCGTCGCACGGCTGGTGGTAGCACGCGTCGCGCTCCTGCCCGCTCCGGCCGCCCCACCGGCGGCGCTGCCGCGGGAACTTCGGCTCGAGCGAGCCCGTGTAGATGCCGCCGATCGGGATGCGCGCCTGCATGAACGGCGTGTGGTCCGACCCGCCCTCCGTCGACGTGCGGCCCGCTCCGCGCAGGTGCCGCGCGATCGCGCGGCGGATCCGCCTGCGCGTCGCGTAGATCTCCGGGACCCCGTTGATCGAGCCGATCATGTCCATGTTCAGGTACACGCCGATCCGCCGCCGCTCCGCGGGCGCCAAGGCGCGGACGTAGGCGAGCGAGCCGTACATCCCGTTCTCGTGTGCGGCCCAGAACGCGAGCCGGACCGTCGCGCGGCCGCGCGGCCGGGCCGCGAGGCGCCGCCCCATCTCGATCAGCGCCACGACCCCGCTGCCGTTGTCGTTGATCCCCATGCCGCGCGGGATCGAGTCCATGTGCCCGCCGGCCATGACGATCCGTCCCGGCTCCGTCCCCGGGAGCTCGGCGATGACGTTCTGCGTGACGCGCCGCTCGGCGATCGGCGCGACCCGCACCCGGATGCGCGGCCGCGAGCGGGCCATCCGCCGCGCGATCGGCAGGCGGATGCTCACGACCGGCACGCGCACGCCCGGCCGCACGAGCGTCCCCGCCGTCGGCGGGCCGTCGGTGAAGTCGGCGACGATCACCGCGCGGGCGCCGGCGCGCTGGGCGAGCGTGGCGGAGCGGCGGAACGTGCAGTCCTCGGCGGCGACGAGCGCGATGCGTCCCCTGCGGAAGCGGCGGAAGTCGCGGCGGGTGCAGCCGCCTCCGAAGATCGGCTGCACGCGCGCGGTGACGTCGCCGGCGGCGCTGTAGTGCATGGTCAGGAAGTCGCGGCCGTGGCGGTACGTGCCGACCGTCGCGGACCCCTCGGCCCAGTACGGGAACGGGACGTCGGTCCGCGTGATCGTCCAGCCCGCCTCGGCGAGGCGCTCGGCGGCGTAGTCGCCCGTGCGCGTCTCGCCCGGCGTGCCGGCCGCGCGGTTGCCGCCGTTCTCCGTGGCGATGCCGCCGAGGGCGTCGAGGTGGCCGCGCAGCGCGTCCTCGGCGATCCGGTCCTGGGCCGCGGCGGGGGCGACGGCGAGCAGGGACAGCGCGAGGGCGGCGAGGGTGGATCGCAAGCGGAGCAGCATGGCGGACGCAAGCCGCCGGCGCGGCAGGTCAGCGCGCGAGGCGCTTGAGCCCGCGCTCGGCGGCGTCCGTCATGCGCTGCAGCAGCGGGCGGTCGACGTTGCGCAGCGTGTCGCAGCGGCGGTGGTAGCACCGGTCGGCGGGGCCGGGGCGGCGGCCGCGCTCGGCGGCGCCGGTGAAGATCCCGCCCACCGGGATCCCCGCCCGCTCGAACGGCGCGTGGTCGGAGGCGCCGGTGAGTGGCACCTCCCCCTCGCTGCCCGGAATCGCCTCGCGCAGCGTGCGCTCGATCCGGTCGTCGCGGTCGTAGACCTCGACGCGGCCGTTGGGCGAGCCCACCATGTCGAGGTTCACGTAGGCGGCGATCTGGCGCCGCTCCGCGGCCGGCAGCTCGCGCACGTAGTGGCGCGAGCCGTACAGCGCGAGCTCCTCCGCGCCCCAGAAGCCGAAGCGCAGCCCCGGGCGCTCGTCGCGCAGCCGCTCGGCGATCGCCAGCAGCGCCGCGATCCCGGTGCCGTTGTCGTTGATGCCGGGCCCGGCGGTCACGGAGTCGAGGTGGGCGCCGGCCATGGTCCACCGGCCGCGGCCCGGTTTCGTCTCGGCGATGACGTTCGTGGTCGTGCGCCGATCGGAGATCGCGTCGACGCGCACGCGGACGGTGCGGCCCTCGATCCGCTCCGCGGCGGCGGCGGTGACGATGAGGACCGGGATCCCCACGCCCGGCCGCAGCAGCGTGGCCGAGACCGGCGTGCGGCCGGAGACGTCGGAGACGACGATCGCGCCTGCCCCGGCGCGCTCGGCGTTGCGCGCCTTGACGCTGAAGAAGCAGGTGCCGCGATCGACGAGCGCGACGTCGCCCTTCGGCAGGCCCGCGAAGTCCGCGACCGAGCAGCCGCGGCCGCGCAGCCGCCGGACGCGCGCGCGCAGGTCGCCCGCGCCGGAGTACTCCGCGGCGCGGACCTCCCGCCCTGGGCGCAGGCTCGCGAGCCGCGGCTCGGACCGCTGCTCGAAGTACGGGAAGCCGACCTCCTGCCTCTGCACGCGCCACCCGGCGTCGCGGAGCGTGCGCTCGATGTACTCGGCCGTGCGGCGGTCGCCGTCGGTGCCGGCCGCGCGGTTGCCGCCGCTGCGGTCGGCGATGCGCTGGAG
>DASZDF010000324.1:0-2303 GCA_035942275.1 Solirubrobacteraceae bacterium
ACACCGAGAGAATGGCCGTGCACGCCGCCATCCCCGACGCGAACCCGAGCGCCGGCCCGCCCTCGATCTCCGACAGCGCGGCCTCCCACGACGTCCAGGTCGGGTTGACGTAGCGCCCGTAGCCCGAGGGCGACGCGTCACCCGCCAGGTGGTACGGCGCCGCGAACGTCGGCCCCGGCAGGAACGGCTGGCCGTCCGTGCCCGGCGGCAGCCCCGCGTGGACCGCGCGGGTGCTACGCCCGCTCACAGCTCGAGAACCCGGTCGTCTTGTGCGTCGCGTCGCAGAACGGCTTCGTCGACGACCGCCCGCACCGGCACAGCGCGACCGGGCGCGAGCCGTCGACCTCCCAGGCGTTGCCGTCCGCGTCGACGATCCGCACCGGCCCCGTCACTTTGTAGGGCCCGTTGTCGCGCACCTTGATCTCGACGAGGGAGTCGTCGTCCACGGCAGCCAACGTATCGCCCGCGGCGCAAGCTTCAGCCGCACCTAGCGTTGTAAAAGTCCGAAAGCGCACTTGGGGGGAGCACGAATGCTTGGAAGCGCGCGGACGTGGGCGGCAGCCGCCCTCGTCGCGACGTGGGCGATGGCGCCGGCCGCCGCCGCACAGGAGCCGGTCACCGCGGCCGGGACCACCGTGATCGAGGGCTCGCAGCCCTCGATGACCCGCATCGTCCTGCCGAAGGACGTGACCCTCCGCACCGGCGAGGCGAACGGCCGGTGGCACGGGCAGGCCTTCCTCGCCACCGGCGACGGCCGGCACCTCGGGTTCGTCCTGCGCCCCGCCGGGGCGCCGAGCGACGACCTCCGGGCGGTCGCCGGGCACCTCGTCAACGGCTGCTTCACGGCGGGCTGCGCCCCGCTCGTCGCCGACCAGTGGATCACGGTCTCGGGGCTCGGCGAGCCGCCGGACGGGACGTACACCCTGCCCGCCGGGACCTACGACCTCTACCTGCTCACCGACGGCAAGCCGGCCCGGATCGAGCTGAAGCTCGGAGGCCTCGACGGCACGACGACCGTCAGCCCGTCGAAGGCCGTCAGCGCCACCACCGTCTCGCCGGCCTCGACCACGCCCCCGGGCGCGGGCGCCGGGCCGGTCGCCTACGGCGGCGGCGCCGGGCTCCCGATCGGCGAGCCCGGCGGCTACCTGTTCAGCGCCACCCAGCTCGTCGGCCAGGGCCCGGGGAGCGGCTCGATCGGCGTCTGCATCTACCTCGACGGCCCGCCCGCCGACGGCAACTACCACACCTGCCGCGGCGCCGACTCGCCGTACAACTTCCCCTTCACGGTCGCGCCCGACGAGGACAACGCGAAGATCGTCCTCGGCGCGCTCGCCGCGGCGCATGACGGGTTCGCGATCGGGAACTACGTCGACGGCGCGATGGCGCGGTGGAGCGCCGGCGCGGTCTCGGTCGGCCTCACGTTCGCGCAGCCGACGCCCCTCCCGCCCGGCACCCCGCCGGCGCCTGACGCGCCCCCGCGCAACGACGCCGGCCCGACCCCGCCGGCCCTCGCGAACCCGCAGGTGAGCGGCGGCGGCTCCGAGCAGCAGCGCAACGACCGGACCCCGTGCCGCCCAACGGTCCGGGCGAAGCGCACGCGCGCGGGCGCGACGCTCACCGCACGCGCCGACGAGACGTGCCGCGTCGCCGCGAAGCTCGTCAGGCGCGGCCGCACGATCGCCCGCGCGACCACGACCCTCGCCCCCGGTCGCACGAGGAAGCTGACGCTGCGCACGAAGCGCAGCGTCCGCGGGGCGAAGGTCGTCGTGGAGACGACCGATGCGGCGGGCAACCGCGCCCGCCGCACGATCAGAGTCCGGTAGCTACTCGGCCGGAGGAGCGTCCGGCACGTCGGCCTCGGCGGCCGGGGGCTCGGCCTCCTCGGCGGGCGCGTCGTCGCCCTCGCCGCCCCCGCCGACCGCGGCGGGGACCTTCTTCGGCTGGATGATCGACAGCTTCACCGGGTCGCCGCCGTCGTTGGCGCCGCCCTCGGTGTCGTCCGCCGCGTCGACCATGACGGTCGCGCCCGACTTCAGCTCCGCGCGGAGCACGAAGTCGGCCAGCGGGTCCTCGATGTAGCGCTGGATCGCGCGGCGCAGCGGCCTGGCGCCCATCGCCGGGTCCCACCCCTTGTTCACCAGCAGGTCCTTGGCCTCCTCGGAGAGCTCGAGCTGCAGCTCCCGCTCGGCCATCGACTCGCGGATCCGCAGCAGCAGGAGGTCGATGATCTGCTTGATCTCGTCCTTCTGGAGCTTGTGGAAGACGATGACGTCGTCGATGCGGTTGAGGAACTCGGGCCGGAA
>DASZDF010000325.1:0-8103 GCA_035942275.1 Solirubrobacteraceae bacterium
GCATCTACCCGACCTTCCACTTCCGCGACGCCAGGGCCGCGATCGCCTTCCTGGAGCGGGCGTTCGGGTTCGAGCGCCACCAGGTCCACGAGAACGACGACGGCACGATCGCCCACGCCGAGCTGCGGTTCGGCGACGGCCTGATCATGCTCGGCGACTCGCACGACAGCGACTACGCCAAGCTCGCGCCGCCGCCGGGGACCGGCTCCGTCTACATCGCCGTCGACGAGATCGCCGCTCTGTGCGACCGCGCGCGGGCGGCGGGGGCCGAGATCGTCTACGGCCCGCGCGACCAGGACTACGGCTCGCGCGACTTCACCGCCCGCGACCCCGAGGGCAACCTCTGGTCGTTCGGCACCTACCGCCCGACGTGACGCTGCGGCGTCAACGGGGCGTGTGCTCGTTGCCGGGCGCGAGCGGCCCGCTCGGCTGACCGCCGGCGCCGAACGCCCACCAGCCGACGAGGGCGGCGACGGCCAGCGCCGCGGAGGCCGCGAGCAGCGTGTTGAGCGGGCCGCCGGCGACGGGCGAGCCACGGCGCGAGTCGCTGATCGACCGACGCCAACCCGGCCGCGCCGCGCCCGGCTGCGGCCGCCCGGCGACGCGGCAGTAGGCGCGCTCGAGCCGTGCGAGCCCGACGACGACAGCAAGCATCAGCGCGGGGCACACGATCAGGGCGGTCAGGTAGCTGAGCGCGTTCGAGCCCGCGATCCGGCCCGCGAGCCACAGCCAGCCGAGCGGCACGGCCGTCCACACGGCGAGGCTGCCGACCGCGAGGATCCCGAGAAGGAGGGCCGCTCGCATCGTCGTCCGACCTTACCAAGCAAACACTTGGTTGGGAACCCTGTACGGTCCCGCGGATGGCCAGCGCGACCGGAGGACGCCGCCGCCTCCCCGCCACTGAGCGGCGGGCGGGGATCGTCGACGCCGCCGGCGCCGTCTTCGGCCGCCGCGGGTTCGGCTCCGCCTCGGTCGGCGCGATCGCGCGCGCCGCGGGCGTGAACGTCTCGGTGCTCTACGACCACTTCCCGTCGAAGGAGGCGCTCCACGCCGCGGTCATCGCCGAGCACGGGGAGCGGCTCATCGCCCATCAGCGCGAGCGCATCGCGAGCACGCCGCCGGGTCGCGCCCGGTTGCGCGCGGCGCACGACTCGCTGTTCGAATGGGCCGAGGAGAACCCCGAGATCGCCAGGGTCGTGTTCCGCGACGCCGCCGGCCCTCCCGAGGTCGTCGAGCACCAGCGGGCCTTCGCGGTGCGCGCCACGCGCGCGATCGCCGGCTACCTCCTCGGCACGCCGACGCGCGACGCCGACCCCCATCCGCCGGCCGACGTGGTCGTCGTCGCCGAGTTCCTCCGCGGTGGCACCAATGCGCTGGCGACGTGGTGGCTCGACCACCCCGAGCGGATCGACCGCCGGCAGCTCGTCGACCGCCTCACCGATCTGACGTGGGCCGGCCTCGCCGCGCTGGGCGAGGGCGGCGCGCTGGCTCAGTGACCGCGTTCCTCGTCGGCGTCCAGATCGACGTCCGCGCCCGCGACGAGACGGCCCCGGACGCACGACGGGCCCGGCGCGATGCCGGGCCCGTCGTCGCTGCTTCGGCTGAGCCCGGGGCCTAGGCCTTGGGGTCGTTGGCGTTGGGGGACAGGTCGACGCACGAGAGCTCGACCTCGTAGCGGTCGCCAGCCGCGACGGGGACCGTGCTCAAGAACGTCGTCGTCTTGTCCTGCTCGCCCGCCGGCGGGCCGGCGGCCGACTGCTTGAGCCCGAACGGGAACCCAGCGTTCGCCGCCGCGGTGCTCGTCAGCGCGGACCTGTCCGGAACCGGCTGGAACGGGAGGCCGCCGAGGCCGGCGTTGGCCGCCGTGGTCCCGGTGTTCCCGCCGTTCGAGACGCGGACGCGGCAATGCGCCGCCGGCGTCGTGCCGTCGCCGTCGTTCTCGCCGCTCCGCACGCCGTACAGCACGGCCAGGTTGCCGGCGTGCTGCGCGATGAACTCCTGGTGCGTCATCGACTGCTGCACCGTGTCGGGGATGTCCGGCGTCACGATGAACGAGCCGGGCTGCGGCTGGATGACCGGCCCGGGTTGAATGACCGCGACCTGGCCGAAGCCGTACTCGGTCGCGCCGAGGAAGTCGCCGACGCGTGTCAGGCCGGCGCCGGCCTGCTCGAGTCCGGTCTTCAGCTGCGTCAGGGCGTCCGTGACCTTGTTGAAGCCATCGGTCGTCTTCGCGGCGAGCTCCTGGAGGCCGCCACCGATCTGCCCCAGGATCGGGGTGACCGCGGCGACGATGCCGTTGATCTTGTCGTCGATGGTCTTGTCGCCGCCGGTGATGGCGCCGCGCAGATTGGTCTCGAGCGCGGCAAGGGTGGCGCCCAGCGTGCGGATGGTGCGGCGATTGGAGTTCGCGCGACGGCGGACCGAGGCGATGTCGCGGGCGAGCCGCTTCTTCGTGACGGATGCCGTGGCGGTCGGACCGCCGCTGGACTCGGCGCTGGACTTGCTGGCGCTAGCGGCGCCGGCGGTGGGGGCCGCAAGAGCGACCACGAGGCACGTCGCGGCAAGCGCGAGCATCAGCCTCCGTGCATGGGACAAGAGAGGACCCTCCTCCTAGGGACAGATCCTACGGCGTAGGACCCCGTGCCGCCGACGCTACCTGTGACTCCAAGTCAGCGCCATCCCCACTTTTGGGGATTTGGTCTATTTGTCGGTGTGTTGAACGGCGGGGTTCAGCTGGTGGCGAAGACCACCACGACGTCCGCCGTGATCCGTGTCCGGCCGCGCGACACGGGCGGCGCGCCGACGGTTGCGGGCGACTCCTCCTCCCCGCCCTGCGCGGGTTGCGATCTGTCGAACTCCTCGGCGCCGGACTCCTGGATGCGCAGCGCCGGGCCGAGCGTCAGGCCGGCCTCGCGGGCGAGGCGCTCCGCCTTCGCGCGGGCGTCGGCGAACGCCAGCCCGAGCGCTTCGCGGTAGAGCCCCTGCGGGTCGGCGAGCCCGAACTCCGGGCCGAAGACACTGGTCGCGCCCGCGCGGACCGCGGCGTCGACGACGTCCCCGGCACGGTCGAGGTCGCGGATCGTGACCGTGACGGCGTTCCTCGCGACGTAGACGGTGCGACGTCGCTTGGGCGGGCCGACGGTGCGGCGGCTGAGGCTGACGACCGACGTCTCGAGGTCCTTGGGCTCGATCCCGACGTCGCGCACGGCGCCGCGGATCCGGCGCATCGCGAACGAGTTCGATCGCAGTGCCTCGCGCGCGCTGGTCCGGCGCGTCGAGACGCCGAGCGAGAACGTCGCGATGTCGTTGTCGGCGAAGACGCCGCCCGCGCCGGAGACGGTGATGCTCCGCTCGGGCGGGCGATCGTCGGCCGCCTGCTGAGCGGCGGCCGGGGGCGCCGCGACGAGCGCGGCGATCAGGAGAGGCGCGAGGAGCGCAAAGCGACGGTTGAGCATGCGCGCAGCGTGCCACGCGCGGCGGCGGGAGCGACCCGGTTGGGGAGCGCCGCGGTTCGGGGAAGCGGGCCGGCCGGCGAGCCGCGGCCGCGCCGCTCCCCTCAGCGCTGCTCGTACTCGCGGATCGCCGTCCGGACGTCCTGCCGGTTCGACGCCTTGTCGAACGCCAGCGGCGCCGGCGGCTTGTCGCGGGCGAGCCGGACGAGCGCGGCGTGGCGGCCCTCGACCTGGCCGAGGCTCGCGAAGACGGCCATGAACTCCCGCGACTCGAGCCGCGGGACAGCGCCGTTGTACGCGCTGACCGCCGTGTCCTCGAGCGTGTTGGCGAGCTTGAGGAACGCGGCCTCGCTCGCGATCGCGGCGCCGAACTCCAGCGGCACGCGGTCGGCCGGGCGGCCGCCGGCCTCCTCGATCGTCGCCCGCAGCGCGTCGACGTGCTCGACCTCCTGGTCGCGCAGCTCGCTCGCCAGGCGCTTGACGTCCTCCGAGAGCGCGATCGCCTTGATCGCGTCGCGATAGAGGCCGGACTGCACGTACTCCAGCGTGAGCAGGTAGTCGAGGAGGCCGAGGTCGTCCTTGATGTCGGCGACCGCGCGCGCGGCGAGCGGCCCGGCCGCGACGGTGCCGCCGAGCACGGCGGTCCGGACGAGGAGCTGCCCGCGGGTCATGCTCACGGCTCGCCCCCGGTGTAGCGCCGCAGCCGGATGCGCACCTCGCGCATCTCCATCGGCTCCGCGAAGGCGCCGTCCGGCAGCGCGCCCTCGAGCTGCCCGGTGCCGAGCGAGAACCCGCGGCCGGCGAGCCGGTTCATCGCGGCCGCCTGGCGGCCCTCCACGCTGTGGATCGCGACCATCGACGCGAGCAGGTTGCGGTCCTGGATGCGGTTGATCTGCCCGAGGTAGGCGGCCGCGCTCAGGTTCTCCAGCGACGCGCCGGAGGACAGGACCTCCTGCGGCCCGGCGGCCAGGACGTCGTCGAGCGCGGTCTCCGTCGCCCGCGGGCGGTCGCCCCCGAGCTTCTGCACCCACCGCTCGAGCACGCCGACGTGCTCGCGCTCGTTGCGCGCGACCCCGGCCACGATCTCGCCGTCGACCCCGACCGAGTCGAGCGAGCCGCGCGACTCCGCCTCACGCCAGAACGCCGCCTCGACGTCCTCGATCTCCAGCAGGTAGCGGACGATCTCGAGGTCGGCGGCGTCGCGCTCCTCCTCCTTCTCGTCCTCGTCCTCGCCCCCACAGGCGGAGAGGAGGACGGGAGAGGCGGCCGCCGCGGCGAACAGCGCGCGGCGGGAGAGCGGCCCCCGCTCCGGCGAAGCGGGGCGGTGAAGGGGTCGGTCGGCGGCAGGGGCTTCGGGTCGCGGGCGGGCCACGGCGGGGATTGTGGCGATCAGGCCGGACCCACGCCTAGCCCGCGGTCGCCTCGGCGGCGCGGGCGGAGTGGCCGATCATCAGCTCGCGGTGCACCGAGCGGGGCTCCGGGCCCGGCTCGCGGCGCTCCCACGAGCCGTCGGAGCGCAGGTCCCAGCCGAACATGTCGTCGGCCAGCGAGCGCTCGACGATGTCGAGGAGGTCGGCCTTCAGCTCGGCCGGCTCGACCGGGGCGAGCAGCTCCACGCGCGTGTCGAGGTTGCGGGGCATCAGGTCGGCGGAGCCGATGTAGACGGTCGTCTCCCCGTCGCGCTCGAACGCGTAGATCCGCGAGTGCTCGAGGAAGCGCCCCACCACCGAGACGACGCGGATGTTCTCGGACACGCCCTCGACCCCGGGGCGCAGGCAGCAGATCCCGCGGACGTTGAGGTCCACCGGCACACCCGCCTGCGACGCCCGGTAGAGCGCGCGGATACACCGCCGGTCGACGAGCGAGTTCAGCTTCATCGCGATGCGCGCGGGCTTGCCGTCCTCGTGGGCGGCGATCGTCCGGTCGATCTCCTCGAGGATCCCGTCGCGCATGTGCGTCGGCGCGATCAGCGCGCGGCGGTAGCGCTTCGGCCGCGCGTAGCCGGTGAGGAAGTTGAACATGTCGGCGACGTCGGACCCGAGCTGCTCGTCGCACGTGAAGAGCCCGACGTCGGTGTAGAGCCGCGCCGTCTTCGGGTGGTAGTTGCCGGTCCCCACGTGGACGTAGTGGCGCACGCCGTCGCCCTCGCGCCGGATGACGAGCACGCACTTCGCGTGCGTCTTCAGCGAGGGGTGGCCGTAGACCACGTGCACGCCCGACTGCTCGAGCGCCCGCGCCCACTGGATGTTCGCCTGCTCGTCGAAGCGCGCCTTCAGCTCCACGAGGCAGACGGCCTGCTTGCCGCGCTCGGTCGCGCGCACGAGCGCCGGGACGAGCGGCGAGTCGTCGCTGGTCCGGTAGATCGTGAGCTTGATCGCGAGCACGTCGGGGTCCCTCACCGCCTGCTCCACGAACCGCTCGACCGACGTCCCGAACGAGTCGTACGGGTGATGCACGAGGATGTCGCCCTCGCGCATCTCGGCGAGGACGTTGACGTCGTCGTCGTCGCCCTGAAGGCGCGGCCGGGTCACGGGCGTCCACGGCGGGTCGTGCAGCTCGCCGTAGCCCGAGAGGCCGGCGATCTGCATCAGGTCGCCGGCGTCGAGCAGCCCGTCGACCTCGTAGACCTGCTCCTCCTCGACGTTCAGCGCGCCGAGGATCTGCTCGCGCAGCGCCTCCGACATCCCGGTCGCGATCTCGACCCGCACCGCCTCGCCGAAGCGCCGGCGGCGCAGCTCCGCCTCGACCGCCTCGAGCAGGTCGTCGGCCTCGTCAGAGATCTCGAGGTCGGCGTCCCTGGTCACCCGGAACGCGCCCTGGTCGAGGATCTCCATCCCCGGGAACAGCGCGTCGAGGTTCTTGGCGATGACGTCCTCGAGCGCGACGAAGGTGTGGCCCTCGTCGGACTCGACGTCGACGAAGCGCGGGAGCATCTCCTTCGGCACCTTGACCCGCGCGAAGGTGCGGTGCTGGGTCTGCGGGTCGCGCAGCAGGACCGCGAGCGAGAGCGACAGGTTCGAGATGTAGGGGAACGGGCGCCCGAGGCCGACGGCGAGCGGCGTCAGCACGGGGAAGATCTGGCGGCGGAAGCGCTCGTCGAGGGTTTCGCGGACGCTGTCGTCGACCTCGTCGCACGGCACGATCCGCACGCCGTGGCGCTCGAGCGCCGGCAGCAGCTCGCCGTCCACGCAGCGCGTGTGGCGCTCGGCCTGCGCGAGGACGCGCTCGCGGATCGCGGCAAGCACCTGCGCGGGCGTGCGCCCGTCGGCGCCCGGCTCGGTCAGGCCCGCGTCGATCTGGTCGTGGACGCCCGCGACGCGGACCATGAAGAACTCGTCGAGGTTCGAGGTCCAGATCGCGGTGAACTTCACGCGTTCCATGAGCGGGACGCCCTCGTCCTCGGCGAGCTCGAGCACCCGCGCGTTGAAGTCCAGCCACGACAGCTCGCGGTTGAAGAACAGCTCGCTCGAGCGGAGGTCGATCGCGGGGCTGGTGGCGGTCTCGGCGGTCATGAGGGGGTGGGCACGGTGCTACCCGCGGGGCGCTCGCCGATCGCGTACTCCAGGCGCGCGCGCAGTCCCTCGCGCTCGACCTGGGTCCAGAACGCGACGAACTCGGCGAAGAGCGTGTCACGCCGCGCGCGGTGATGGGCGGCGAGGGCCTTCAGCCCGGGGCGTGCGGGGTCGCCCTTCGGCAGCTCGCGCTTCATGTCGCGGAGCCGCGGCACGAGCACGTCGCAGTCGTGGATCTCGCCGAGCAGGTCCTGGAGCTCCTTCGTCCGCTTGGTCGCCTCGCGGGCGTACGGGCCGAAGCACGGCTCGGTCACCTCGAGCACGTAGCGCAGCCGCTTCGCGGCGATGCGCATGTCGTGCAGCGCCTCGACCTCCTCCGGATCGAACGCGCGCGGGACGAACGACCACAGCTCGTCGAGGCGCACGCCGACGATCCGCTGCGCGTTGTCGCCGAGCGGGCCCTCCGGGTCGAGCCCCTTGACCTTCCGCGCCTTCACGCGACCAGCTCCTCGAGGCGCTCGCGCAGCCCGGACGCCTCGGCGTGGCGCAGCGCGTCGGCCAGGACGTCGTTGCCCGCCGCCTGCTCGGCGCGGATGCGGTCGGCGAAGTGGTCGAGCCCCGGCTGCTCCTCCTCGCCCATCTCGATCGAGGCGAGCGCCGCGAGCTGGACGTCCGGGTCGCGCCGCGCGCCGAGCGCGTCGGCGAGCGCCTTGACCTCGCGGAGCACCACCGTGTGCTCGTCGCGCGGGAAGCACGGGGCGAAGATCTCGAGCACCGCGCGCAGCCGCCGCGTCGCGACGCGCATGTCGTGGACGCGCTCGATGTCATCGGTGTCGAGGACCCCGTCGGAGTGCTGCCACAGCTCCTCGGCGCGGACGGCGACGGTCCGGGCGGCGGCCTCCGCGAACGTCATCTCCGCGTCGATCGGGACGGGCGCGGCCTTGGCCATCTACGCGGCGTCCCTCGCGGAGATGGCCTCGAGGATGACGCCCTCGCGCAGCCCGCCGCGGCCGATGCGCAGCGGCACGCCGAACACGCGGCTCGCCTCCTCGAGGATCAGCATGCCGGCGGGCAGCAGGCGGACCCGCTCCTGGTCGAGGCCGAACCGGCTCGCGACGTCGGCGGCCGGCGTGCGGGAG
>DASZDF010000326.1:0-1772 GCA_035942275.1 Solirubrobacteraceae bacterium
GTCGGCGGGGGATCCTGATCGGGCGGCGCGGCGGGCAGCGCGTTCGGCGCGGGCTCGCTCGCGCTCCTCCTCGGTCCGCTCGCGCGGCGCTTCGTCCTGTCGACGGAAGATCGGCATACGGGCGCGACCGGACGCAGGCTAACGACCGGTCCGGTCGACCGGCGCGCGCGTGCTCAGAAGATCTGCGTGTGCGGGTTCGGGACCGGCGCCGGGTTGTCCGGGTACGCGGGGTTCTCGTCGGGCCGCGTCTCCTCGTGGACCGGAGGCTTCGGCTGCGGGTCCTCGACCTCGAGCTTGCCGTCCGGGCCCCGCTTGACCTTGAGCTTCGGCAGCGGCCCGGCGCCCGAGGGGTTCACGAAGTCGCCGCGGTCGTTGCGCTGGTGGAGCGCCATGGGACACAGGCTACTCGCCGCCGGGGTGCGCGGCCAGCCAATCCTCCAGCAGCACGGCCGCCGCGCGCGAGTCCTCCGATGTCGCCGCCCCGCCCGACTGCTGCGCGATCCGCGTCGTGAAGCGCTCGTCGTAGAGCTCGACGGGGACGCGGTCGCCGAGCCGCTCGGCGAGCGCCGCGGCGAAGGCTCGGGCCTCGCGCGTCTGGTCGGTGTCGCGTCCGCTCAGCCCGAGCGGCAGCCCGACCACCACCCGCGACACCGCGTACTCGCGCACGAGCCCGAGCAGCCGCCCCATCCCACGCCGCGTCGACGGGCGCTCCACCGGCTCGATCGGGGTCGCGAGGGTTCCGGTGGGATCGCTCAGCGCGCAGCCGCACCGAGCGCTGCCGTAGTCGAGCGCGAGGACGCGGCTCATCCGCCCGCGGTCGGAAGCGGGAGCGGACGGCGGGAGCGGCGGGGTCGCGTCACTCGGCGCCGAGGGCGGCGGCGATCGCCTCGCGCGCCGCGTCGAGCGCGTCGGGGAGCTTGGACGGGTCCTTCCCGCCGGCCTGCGCCATCGTGTCGCGGCCTCCGCCCCCGCCGCCGACGACCTGCGCCGCCGTCTTCACGATCGCGCCCGCGCGCACGCCGCGCTCGACGAGCTCCGGCGACACGCTTACGACCAACGCGACGCGACCCTCGTTCGCCGTCCCGAGCACGATCGCCGACTTCCCCAGCTTCCCCTTCACGCGATCGGCCAGGTCCGGGAGCGACTTCGGGTCGGTCGGGGGGAGCTGCGTCGTGAGGACCTTCGCGCCGTCGACGTCCTGCGCCTGGGCGCTCAGCGCGGCGACGTCGACCGCAGGCGCGGCGGAGCCGGGCTTCGCGGCCGCCTTCGCCTTCGCCTGAAGGTCCGCGATCGCGGAGGGAACGTCGGACGTCGACTTGCGCAGCAGTGCCGCCGCCTCGCGCAGCAGGGCGTCCGACCTGCGCAGCAGCCCGACACCCTCGGGCCCGGTCAGCGCCTCGATCCGCCGCACGTTCGCCGCCGACGACGACTCGCCGGTGATCTTCACCAGCCCGATCTCCGCCGTCGAGCGCACGTGCGTCCCGCCGCACAGCTCGCGCGAGAACGAGCCGTCGCCGATCTGCACGACCCGCACGACGTCGCCGTACTTCTCGCCGAACAGCGCCATCGCCCCGAGCGCCTTCGCCTTCTCGAGCGGCATCGTCAGCGCGCGGACGGGCTGGTTGGCGAACACCTGCGCGTTCACGCGGTCCTCGACCCACTCCAGGTCCTCGGCCGACAGCGCCTCCCCGTGCGTGAAGTCGAACCGCAGCTTGTCCGGCCCGACGTACGAGCCCGCCTGGCGCACGTGGGCGCCGAGCCGCTCGCGAAGC
>DASZDF010000327.1:0-4013 GCA_035942275.1 Solirubrobacteraceae bacterium
GGGCGAGCACGTCGCCCGACGGCAGGGCGCTGGGGTCGCTCCCCGACTCCTCCTCCTGCACCGCCTGCTCGAGGCGCTCGACGAACGCCTGCACGTCCGGGTCGCTCTGGACCGCGAGGTTGACCTGGCGCTCGTAGTCCGCGGCGGCGGACTCGAGCTCGCCCGCGTCGACCGACACGCCGACGAGCTGCTCGAGGTGGCGCACGAGGGCGAGGGCCGCCTTCGGGTTGGGCGCGGCGGCGACGTAGTGCGGGACGCTCGCCCACAGCGACGCCGTCGGGATCCCCGCCTCGGCGCACGCCGCGTGGAGCACGCCGACGATGCCGGTCGGCCCCTCGTACGCCGCGGCGCTCACGTTCAGGCGGGTGACGAGGCTCGGCTCGCTGGACAGGCCGGTGATCCCCACCGGGCGCGAGTGCGGGACGTCGGCCAGCAGTGCGCCGAGCGACACGATCATCTGGGTGCCGAGCGCCTCGGCGAGGTCGACGATCAGGCCGCAGAACGTGCGCCACCGCATCGAGGGCTCCGCGCCCTGGACGAGGATGAGGTCGCGCGGCGCGCGCGGGACGCGGGCGGCGTAGATCTCGATCGCCGGCCAGGTGATCTCGCGCGTGCCGCCGTCCACGATGCGGATGCGCGGCCGGGTCGCCTGGAAGTCGTAGAACTCCTCCGGGTCGATGGTCGCGAAGCGCGACGCGCCGAGGGACGCCCCGATGAACGAGAGCGCGGCCGAGGCCGCGTCGCCCGCGTCGTTCCAGCCCTTGAACGCGCAGACGAGGGCGGGAGCGCGGAGACCGTCCGGGCGGCTCTCCCACTGGAGGGGCGGCATCCGGGTCACGGTACATCATGGTCACGTGCCTCCCACCGGCGCACAGGCCCCGCCAGAGGCCCCCACGATCGCGACGCTCCGCGCCGGCCAGGCCGTCGACGGCGTGTTCGCGTGCACCCGCAAGGACCGGCTGACCGCCCGCACGGGGACCCCCTACCTCGCGGTCGAGCTGCGCGACCGCACGGGCTCCGTCGCCGCGCGCGCGTTCCGCGACGCCGACGTCCTCGCCGGGCGCTTCGACCGCGGCGACCTCGTGCGCGTGCGCGGCCGCGTGGAGCGCTTCCGCGACGAGCTCCAGGTCGAGCTCGCCGACGTCGCGCGCGCCGCGGCCGGCGAGGCGGACCCCGCCGCGTTCCTCCCCGTCGCCTACCGCGACCTCGACGAGCTCGACGGCTTCCTCGAGCACCTCGCCGGCGAGGTCCACGACCCGCAGTACGCCGCGCTGCTCGGGCGACTGCTCGGCGACGACGCGCTGCGCGCCGAGTGGCGCCGCGCGCCGTGCACGCGCGACGGGCACCACGCGTACCTCGGCGGGCTGCTCGAGCACACGGTCGCCGTGGCGCAGCTCGCGGCCGAGACGTGCCAGCTCCACGTCCGGCTCAACAGCGACGTGCTCATCACGGCGGCCCTCGTGCACGATCTCGGCAAGACGCGGGAGTTCTCCTACGGCGCCGACATCGCGCTGACCGAGGCGGGGCGGCTGCTCGGGCACGTCGAGCTCGGCCTCGAGCTGCTGCGCGAGCGCGCCGCCGGCGTCCTCGACGGCGAGCGGTTGCTCGCGCTCTCGCACTGCGTTCTCACCCATCACGGCGCCGACCGCGCCCCGGGGCGCCGCTTCGGGTCGCCCGAGGCGGTCGCGCTGTTCCGGCTGAACGCGCTCGACGCGAGCGTCAAGGGCGTGCTGGAGCACGGCCTCTCCGGCTGACGCGACATCGCTTGACCATCCACGGCGACGTAGCCTCCCCGGCGGGGCGGCACCGGTCTGGTGGCCGATCCGGTCTTCAAAACCGGCAGGGCGTCGCAACCCGGCGCTTGGAAGGTTCGATTCCTTCGCCGCCTCGTGAGTGGGATTTCCGCATCGTTGCAGCGCTTTTTCTGGTCGGCCTCGCCGGCTCGGCGCTCTGACCGCGTTCCGCCTGAGGCCGCTGGAAGCCGTCTGAATCCGCTCGGGACTTCCCCACGACTTCCCCACGGGCCGTTTCCGGGGCAAGTCGCCGGCGGGTCGCAGCCCCTCCAGCGCGACGTAGTTGGAGGTGGGCCGTGGGCGGCAAGCGACACAGCGACGGGATCGAGGTGCGGCATCAGAAGGCGTGCCGGGCGAACGGCGGCGCCAACCGCTGCTCGTGCTCGCCGACGTACCGGGCGGTCGTGTGGAGCGCACGCGACCGGCGCCGACTGACGAAGACATTCGACACGCGCGCTGAGGCGAAGGCGTGGTGCGCGGAGGTGCAGGCGGGCCTTCGGCGTGGGACCGTGCGCGCGAGCAGCGCTACGCTGCGGGAAGTTGCGGAGGCGTGGATTGCCGGCGCGGCCGCGGGCGCGATCCGCAACCGCTCCGGCGACATCTACAAGCCGAGCGTCGTGCGCAGCTACGAGCCAGCGCTGCGGCTCCGCGTGGTGCCTGAGCTCGGCGCGCGGCGGCTGACCGACATCGAGCGGGCCGACCTGCAGGCGCTGGTCGACCGGATGGTGATCGACGGCGACGGCGCGTCGACGATCCGCAACGTGCTGCTCCCGGTGCGCGCGATCTACCGGCGTGCGCTTGCGAGAGGCGACGTCGCCGTCAACCCGACCACGGGACTCGAGCTGCCCGCGGTCCGCGGCGCGCGGGATCGCGTCGCCTCGCCCGACGAGGCCAAGCAGCTCCTCGCCGCGCTCGAGCGCGACCGCCCGTTGTGGGCGACGGCGATGTTCGCCGGGCTGCGCCGAGGCGAGCTGCGCGCGCTGACGTGGGACGCGGTCGACTTCGACGGCGGCGTCATTCGAGTGGCCGCATCATGGGACCGCAAGGCGGGCCCTGTGGCACCGAAGTCGCGCGCGGGACGGCGGACGGTTCCGATGGCTGGCGCGCTGCGCGTCCACCTGGCCGAGCATCGATTGCAGAGCGGCCGGTCCAGCGGACTCGTCTTCGGGCGGACGGCTGAGGCGCCGTTCGATCCGAGCACGGTCGTCGACCGTGCGCGGAAGGCTTGGTCGAAGGCTGCGCTGAGACCCATCGGACTGCACGAGTGCCGGCACACGTTCGCGTCGCTGATGATCGCCGCCGGTATCAACGCGAAGGCGCTCGCGACCTACATGGGCCATGCGAGTGTGACGATCACGTTTGACCTCTACGGCCACCTCATGCCCGGCAACGAGGCGGAGGCGGCGGGCCTGCTCGACGCGCTGCTGGACGGCGCACACGGCTGAGGCTCAGCGACCGCCGGTTCTCGCGGGGCGGGCGCCGGCGGCGCCGTGGGCGGTGGTCGCCGTGCAGCACCGACAGGTCGATGTCGAAGCCGTTGAGCCACACGATCGTCCGCTGCTCGGGATCATGGTTAGCTGGCGGGATGGCTGAAGGTCAGGCGACGATCGGCGCGCTCCGCAGCGCCATTGCGGAGGCGCTCTGGCACGTCAGTGCCAACGAGCTCGAAGACATCTGCGTGGCACTCGGGCTAGCACCCTCGGACGGCGACAATCCGATGACGAGCAAGCGCCTCTACGTCCGTCGACGCCTGCACGGCAAGTCGCTCGCAGACCTCGTCGCTCTCGGCCAGCGCGTCATCGAGGAGTACGGCGATCCCGGCGGCGACATCGTCGGCGCACTCGGCAGTATGGGACCGCGAGGGGTCGACGGCGAGCTGAAGAACCTGATCTTCGCGTCGACCGGCCGGAAGCCGCGCATCGTGCTCCGCGACGCGATCAACAACGTCATCGATGTCGTAGAGAACGCCGAGCATTGCCTGGTGTACAACCGGCCCCTCGGACCCGACGGGCTGACATGGGGCGACCTGACCAACTGGTGGGCGACGCACCAAGCACTCGACGCCGACGAAGCTGCGACACGTGAGGCTCTGTACCTCCGCCTTCGGGCATCGGTGAGCAACCAGAGCCCTCCCGAGCAAGCCATGTTCTCGGGCTACCGCCACTACTACCGCCGCGAGCTCCAAGGCTCGATGCCGGTCCTGCTACCGCAGGTCTACCT
>DASZDF010000328.1:0-4202 GCA_035942275.1 Solirubrobacteraceae bacterium
GCACGAGATCGATGCTCCCCACCAGATATCCCCGGACGGACTGACCGAGCAGCGGGTCCTCCAACCGGTCCGCATAGCCGGCAAGCGGATCGTCGGCGGCCAGATGCGAGCGCAGCGCACGGGCGATCGCCGAGAGCGTCAGCTCGCCGGAAGCCTCGTCGCCGCCGACCAACGGCAGCTCGAACGCGAGCTCGTCGAGGCGGTCGGAGCGGGCGACGTCGCGCAGGCGCAGGCCGTCCACGAGCGGACCGAGCGGCGTGTCGAGAGCGGCGGAAAGACCGGCGGTCACGACCGCCGGATCGCCGACGTCGACGTGCCGCCGCGCCCGCACCCGCTCGACATGGGCGGCCACATCGTCAGGAGCCGCGAAGTCCGCAGCCTCCAGCACGTCGTGCACGAACGTCCCCACCCGCACCCCGCTCGGCATGTCGGCCAACAGCGACGGAACCGCGAGCAGAGCGTCGTCCGGCGAAGCACCCGCCGGAGCCAGGACGGAAGGCTCGTCGGTGACGACCGACTCCCCCTCCTCCGGCTCCGACCCGACGTGCATCTCGTGCGAAGCCGCGGTCAGCGCGCTGTACGACGTCCGCCGCCACCGCAGGTCGAGCGACCGGTCGAAGATCGCGGCGTCGAGCGCCACCTCGTCGCGCGGCGACCCACGCCAGCGCGGCACGTCGGCCGCCGACGACCACTCGACGCCGAAGCAGCCCGGCGCCCCGCGGGCGAGCCCCGCGAACCGCTCGTACGCCGCGTCGTCCTTCGGCACGAAGCCGCCGGACTCCTCGACGGTCCCGTCCTCCGACTGGAAGAACACGAGCCGCCCGAGCGGGGAGAACCTGCTGCGCTCGGACCCCGCCCACCACACGACCGCCGAGTGCCGCGCGCGCGTCAACCCGACGTAGAGCAGCCGGAGGTCCTCGCCCCGCTGCTCGGACACGCTGCTCTCCCGATGCCGGTGGTACTCCCGCCCGTCCAACCCCACGTCGACCTTCCGCACGTCCCCGTCGTGGAACGTGATCGGCTCGCCCGCCCGGGACACCGGCGACGGATCCCACGCGAACGGCAGGTAGACGATCGGGAACTCGAGTCCCTTGGACCGGTGGATCGTGAGGATCTGCACGGCGGCCGCGTCGGACTCGAGCCGCCGCGACCGCTCCTCGTCGCCGAGCTCCGCGGCGGCCGCCGCGATCCGGTGGCGCAGCCACGTCGTCAGCGCGGTCAACCCGAGCTGCTCCTCCATCGCGGCGGCGTGCAGCAGCTCGCCGATGTGGCGCAGATCGGTCAGCCGGCGCTCGCCGTCGGCGCCCGCGAGCACGCGCTCCGGCACCCGCTCGACCAGCATGATCGTCTCCGCCAGCGCCGCGACGCCGCGCGTCCGGAGCACGGCAGCCCAGCGGTGCAGCGCCCCGTGTACCTCCTCCCACTCCGCCTCCGACGCGCCCGCCACCCGCGCCGCCGTCCACCCGAGGAACGCCGTCAGCGCGACCGTCCGGACGCGCCCCTCCGACGTCGGGCGCTCCAGCGCCGCGAGCAGGCGCAGCCAGTCGTCGGCCGCGCGCGTGTCGAACACGCTCCCCGCGCCGTTCAGGACCGCGGGAACGCCGGCGCCGGCCAGCGCCTCGCGCACGAGCTCCGCGTCGACGTTCCGCCGCACCAGGACCGCCACGTCGCCGGGCGCGACGACGCGCCCCTCGACCCGCGCCCCCGACTCCAGCAACGCGACCACATCGCGGGCGAGGTCCGCGGCGACGTGGTCGCGCAGCGCCTGCACCGGGGCGAAGCGCCGCGACGACGTGTCGACCTCCTCGCGCCGCACGAGGCGGACGCGCAGGGGCGCGTCGCCCGGCGCGCCGAGCAGCCGGGCCGACGCGTTCTCCGCGCGCACCCGGCGGTACACGATCCCCGGGTGCCCGAGCTGCGCGTCGCGGAACAGCGCGTCGTACGCCTCGAGCAGCCCCGCGTCGCTGCGCCAGTTGACGTCGAGCGTCCGCCGCGGGGCGGACTCCGCCGCCTGGAGGTAGGCGAAGACGTCCGCGCCGCGGAACGCGTAGATCGCCTGCTTCGGGTCGCCGATGAGCACGAGCGTCGTCTCGCCGTCGCCGAACGCGCGGCGCACGATCCGCCACTGGATCGGGTCCGTGTCCTGGAACTCGTCGACGAGGACGACCCGGTACTGCGACCGCAGCCGCGCAGCGATCGCGTCGCCACGGCCGCCGCTCAGGGCGCCGTCGAGCTTCGTCAGCAGGTCGTCGTAGTTCATGACGCCGAGGACACGCTTCCGGCGGTCGAGCTCGGAGCGCACCCGCTCGGCCAGCCGCCGCCGCAGGTCGGGCGGGGAATCGGGCGCCGCGCCGACCGGCTCCAGCGGCGCGCCCGGGTTGCGGTCCGCGGCCAGCGCGATCTGCAGCGCCTGCGCGCGGTTGAACGGAACGTCCTCGCGGCGATGGAACGCGCGCACGTACAGGTCGTCGACGACCTCGCCGACGAGGTCGCGCAGGTCCTCGACGAACGTGATGCCCGGCTCGAGGTCGCCCGCGATGCCCAGCCCGCCGAGCACCTCCTGGCAGAAGCCGTGCGTCGTGACGATCGTCGCGGCGTCGAACTCCGCGACGGCGCGCGCGAGCCGCTCGCGGCGCAGCGAGACCTCGTCGCCCGAGCCCGTCGCCAGCAGCCGCTCGACGCGGTCGACCGGCTCCACCCCCGCGAGCGCCCGCTCGAGCGCCTGCTCCGCCGAGACGAGCCGCTCGCGCACGCGGTCCCGCAGCTCCGCCGTCGCGTTGCGTGTGAAGGTGACCGCGAGGAGGTTCTCGAGCTCCAGGCCCTCCGCGACGTAGCGCGCGGCGAGCCCGGCGATCGTGTACGTCTTGCCGGTCCCGGCGCTCGCCTCGAGCACGGTGACCCCGGTCGGGAGCGGCCCGCAGACGTCGAACGCGATCCCCTCGGCGGCCGCGCTGCTCATCGGTCCTCGAGCCTCTCGACGTCGAGCAGGTGTGCCCACAGCCGCACAGCGAGGCGCCCGAAGCGTGACGCCTCCGACGCGTCCCACCCCGGCCCGCGCTCGTCGTCGTGCGGCGGCTCGCCGCGCAGGTCGTCGAAGGAGCGCCGGCCGCCGTACACGAGCTCGTGCTCGGGATCCGCGTCCTCGGCCGGGTTGAACCCGGACTCCCACTCGGCGCGCGCCGCCCGCCACGCGTCCCCGTCCTCGCGCGCGACGCGTGCGTAGGCCGCCGACGTCTTGCAGAAGATCGGCAGCGGCTCGCACATCCCGCCGTCGAAGAGGTCGAGCAGCTCCGAGAGCCGCGCCAGCGCGTACGCGCGCCGCGCGCCGGGATCGGGTCCGAGCGGGGGGATCGTCGCGACCGTGATCCCCTCGCTGCCCTGCCGCCGGCGACCGATCGTCACCGCGCGCCACGGTCGCTCGGGCTCGGCCGCCGT
The DNA here is from genome assembly GCA_035942275.1 of Solirubrobacteraceae bacterium. Taxonomy (GTDB): domain Bacteria; phylum Actinomycetota; class Thermoleophilia; order Solirubrobacterales; family Solirubrobacteraceae; genus CADCVT01. The sequence continues at coordinate 3,436 of DASZDF010000328.1, forward strand.
GAGCACGAGCAGGCGGACCCACGCCGCCAGCCGGTGCTTCGCGCCCACGCGCGAGTACGCGGTCGTCCGCACCGCGTCGCCGCGCACGCCGGCCACCGTCCCGCTCACGACCCGCCCGCCGTCCAGCACCGCGCGCGCCTCCACCGACTCGGCATCCGTGCCCCCGAGCTCCGCCGCGGCCGCCGCCGCGATCGCCTCGACCGTCGGCCACACGTCGTCGATCACGGGCTTGCCCAGCACCCCCGGCGGCAGCAGCCCGCGCGCGATCTCCGCCGCGCACGCCGCCCGCGGCTCGCACCCGTCGAGCACCGCGTCGAGGATCCGGTCGCCCACCTTCCACGTGTCGAGCGCGTCGAGCTGCACCGGCAGGCCGTCCTCGACCTCGGTCGAGAAGTCGCCGAGGCTGATCCCGAGCCGCCCGCGCAGGAACGCCTTCGCCGGGTGCTGGACGAACCGCACGAGGTCCTCCAGCTCGACGAGCGCCCCCGGCTCGCAGGGCAGCGGATCGGCGAGGAACGGCGGCGTCTCCTCCCGGTCGGCCTCGAGCGCCCGCGCTCCCGCGAGCGCGATCCGGTCGAAGCGCCACGGCGCGTCGGCGCCGAGGCGCCCCGCGATGAAGTTCCGCCGGTCGAACGGCTGAAGCGGATGGCGGACGAGCACGGAGTCGCGAGCGCGCCTCCCGTCGGCGCGACGGACGGTGCGGTCGACGACGTCGAGCAGCTCCCCGACCGGCACCGCCGGCGGCCGGACCGCGTTCGTCCGCTCGT
>DASZDF010000329.1:0-1652 GCA_035942275.1 Solirubrobacteraceae bacterium
GTGCGAGCCCGCCCTCGCCCGTGTTGTGCAGGCATGGCGCGAGCGCGGCCCCGCGGTTGAGCGCCTCGACCGCCACCGGCGACAGAGAGCCGTAGCTCATGCCGGAGATGATCACGAGCGAGACGGGGCGGAACGCATGCCTGCGCCCGTGCGCGCCGCCGAGCACCTTCGCCGTGGGCAGCAGGTACTCGGGCCCGGAGCCGGTCGTCTCCTTCGTCGGCGGCGCCGCCGGGAAGGCCGTCTGCTTGAGCACGAGCAGGCCGCCCTCGACGTTCTCGAGGTCGTTGTCGGTGCCGAAGCCGAAGGTGTTGACCTCCTGCTTGGAGGACGCGTAGACCCACCGCCGCTGGTCGCGCGAGAACGGCCGCTCCTCGTCGTTCGACGTGACGATGTACTGCCGCAGCTCCGGCCCGATCTCCTCGAGCAGGTAGCGGAAGTGGCCGACGACCGGGAAGTTGCGCCGAATCGCGTGCTTGCGCTGCGTCAGGTCACGCGCGGCCACGCCGGCGACGATCGCACCGGCCGCCGCGCTGCCGATGCGGCGAAGGCCTCCCACGGGAGCGTGTCTACCCCGGCCCGCCATGCTTCCACGCATGCGCTGGGCGGTGGCGGACATCGACGACGTGCCGGCCGGGGACGGCTGGCTCGGCGCGGACGAGCGCGCGGTGCTGGCGACGCTGACCGGCTCGCGGCGCCGGGCCGAGTGGCGGTTGGGACGCTGGGCGGCGAAGCAGCTGCTCGGCGCCGGCGCCCAGACCCTGGTCGCGGCGGACGGCGCGCCGGTCGCGGACCTCCCGGTCTCGATCTCCCACCGCCGCGGGCGGGCGCTGGCGGCGGTCGCGGACGACGGGGTCGCGGTCGGCTGCGACATCGAGCCCCTGCGCGAGGACCGCGACGTCGTGCCGTTCGTGGCGTGGGAGGCGGCGGCGAAGGCGCTGCGGCGCCCGCTGCTCGGCGGCGCGCGGCCGGAGGTCGAAGTCGAGGCGCGCGGCTTCACGGTCCGGTGGCCCGACGGGGCCGTCGCGCGCGGCGAGTGGTGGGTCGACGACGGGTGGGCCTTCGCCGTCGCCCGCGCCGGCGTGAGCCCACGCACTTAAGGGGGGACCAGGGTGCAGGAGTAGGGGTTCCCCCGATGTCGCGGGGCGACCGGGGGCGCAGTATTGCCTCATGCCCCCCGCCAACCTCGCCGCAAGAGCCGGACGCTGGTCAGCCCAGCACCGCCGCAGCGCGATCGTCGGGTGGCTCGTGTTCGTCGTCCTCGCCGTCGGGATCGGCGGCGCGATCGGGACCCAGACGCTCACGGCGCACGAGAAGGGCACCGGCGAGTCCGGCCGCGCCGACCGCGTCCTGCACGACTCGGGCCTGCGCGACGCCGCGACGGAGACGATCCTCGTCACCTCCCCCAAGGGCCGCACCGTCCACTCGCCGCTCGTCAAGGACGCCATCGCCGACGTCGGCGCCGCCGCGCGCGAGAGCGGCCGGGTCTCGGTCGTCCGCGCGGCGCAGATCAGCGACGACCAGCGCTCGGCGCTCGTCCAGCTCCAGCTCAAGGGCGACGTCGACGACGCCGGCAAGGCGGTCGCGCCCGTCTCGGCCGCGCTCGACATGGTCCGCAGCACGCACCTCGGGGTCGGCATCGAGCAGACCGGCGA
>DASZDF010000330.1:0-5817 GCA_035942275.1 Solirubrobacteraceae bacterium
GCGCCGGGGTGTGCAGCGACCCCGCGGCCGACACGACGCCGCGGGCGGTGATCCGCACGCTGCGCCCGTCGCGGGTGCGGGCCTCGACGCCGCGGGCGGCGCCCGCCTCGCCGACCACCTTGGCGACCTTGGTGCGGACGAGGATGCGCGTGCCGGCGTCGCACGCGTCCTGGATCCACGTCTTCGTCGTCGAGCGCTTCGCGCCGCGCCGGCAGCCGAAGCCGCAGCGCCCGCAGTCGACGCCCTGGTCGCACTGCGGCGAGACGTTGCGCACGATCGGCTCGACGTGCCAGCCCAGCTCGCGCAGCCCGCGCTCCATGACGCGGTCGCGCGCCGCGGGGGCGCTGTGCTCGGCGTTCACGCCGAGGCGCTCCATGACCGCCTGGGTGCTCTGCTCGTACGGCTCGCCGGCGAAGTCGGGCACGCCGGTCGCCGCCCACTCCTCGCGCACGCGCTCGGGCGTCGGGAACGAGGTCGTGTAGTTGATGACCGTGCCGCCGCCGAGGCAGGCGCCGGCGGCGATTCCCAGCGAGCCGTCGTCGCTGGCCATCCCGCCGGCGTTGAGGTACATGCGGCGCAGGCCGTCCAGCTCGCCGCCGTCGAAGTCCTCGTCGTCGTAGTAGTCGCCGGCCTCGACGACGACGACGCTCAGCCCGGCCGCCGCGAGCACGCCCGTCGCGGTCCCGCCGCCGGCGCCGGAGCCGACGACGACGACGTCGCACTCGAGCGTCGTGGGGCCGTCGGGCCGCAACGGCCTCAGCGGCTTCGGCGGGGCGTCCTCGCGCGGCCCCAGCGGACCGGGGTAGCCCATCGCGTCCCACACCGGGCTCGTGCCGCCGTTCGAGCCAGGGAGCGCGTAGTAGTGCACGAGGACGGCGCGGCGGAGCTGGTGGAACGCGCCGCGGCGCTCCTTGAGGTTCGAGTCCGCCCACGAGAGCAGCACGGCCTCGCGGCGGTCGGCCGGCAGCGCGCTGAAGCGCCCGTACCCGCCGCCGCCGACGGCGGTCATCAGCTTCGAGTCCCACGCGGTCAGCAGCAGCCCGAGCTGCTTGCGCTCGGCCTCGCGCGGGTTGTGGTCGATGGCCTCGGCGATGGCCTCGGGGACGCCGAGCGCGGAGGCGCTGGGCACGCCGTCGCCGCCCGGGGCGAAGGTGTCACTGATCGCCGCGAGCGCGCGGCGCTGGCGCGGGGACAGATCCATCGGCCGACCCTATCCTCTCTCGTCGGATGGCCGAGCACCGGTACGACCCGAAGGAGATCGAGCCCCGCTGGCAGGCGGTGTGGGCCGACGAGCGGACCTGGCACGTCTCCAACGAGGAGGCGCGCGGCGGCGACAGCTCGTACGTCCTCGTGATGCTCCCGTACCCGAGCGGCGAGCCGCACATCGGGCACCTGAAGGTCTACTCGGTGGGCGACGCGGTCGCGCACTACCACCGGCGCACCGGGCGGCGCGTGATGCAGCCGATGGGCTACGACGCGTTCGGCCTGCCCGCGGAGAACCACGCGATCAAGACGGGCCAGCACCCCCGCGCCTCGACCGAGGCCGCGATCCGGTCGTTCCAGCGGCAGTTCCGCGAGTGGGGCATCTCCATCGACTGGGACCGGGAGTTCGGCACGCACGAGCCGGGCTACTACCGCTGGACGCAGTGGATCTTCCTCAAGCTCTTCCACGCCGGCCTCGCGTACCGCAAGGACGCGGCCGTCAACTGGTGCCCGAACGACATGACCGTGCTCGCCAACGAGCAGGTCGTCGACGGCCGGTGCGAGCGCTGCGGCTGGGAGGTGGAGGTCCGCCAGCTCGAGCAGTGGTTCTTCCGGATCACGGACTACGCCGAGCGCCTGCTGCACGACCTCGGCACGATCGACTGGCCCGAGTACGTCAAGACGATGCAGCGCAACTGGATCGGCCGCTCGGAGGGCGCTGAGGTCACGTTCCACTGCGATGAGCTGGGCGTCGACTACGAGGTGTTCACGACGCGGCCGGACACGCTCTTCGGCGCGACGTTCTTCGTCATGTCGCCCGAGCACCCGGACGTCGTCCGCCTCGCCGAGGGCACCGAGCACCACGACGCGGTGCGCGCGTACGTCAACCACGCGGCGAGCGAGTCGGCCGAGGAGCGCGGCGACGCCGACCGGCCGAAGACCGGCGTGCCGCTCGGGCGCACGGTCGTCAACCCGGTCAACGGCGAGCGGCTGCCGATGTACGTCGCCGACTACGTGCTCATGGAGTACGGGACCGGCGCGATCATGGCCGTGCCCGGGCACGACGAGCGCGACTTCGCGTTCGCGCAGGAGTACGGGCTCGAGGTGCGCCGGGTGATCGAGGGCGGCGACGAGCTGCCGTACACGGGCGACGGGCCGCTGACGAACTCCGCGGCGGAGTTCGACGGGCTCCACAACCGCGAGGCGCTCGAGCGGATCGTCGAGTGGCTCGACCGGGAGGGGCGCGGGCACGCGACGATCAACTACCGCCTGCGCGACTGGCTGCTCTCGCGCCAGCGCTACTGGGGCTGCCCGATCCCGGTCGTCTACTGCGAGAAGGACGGGCCCGTCCCGGTGCCCGAGGACCAGCTGCCGGTCGTGCTGCCCGACGTCGAGGACTACGCGCCGAAGGGGCGCTCGCCGCTGGCCGCCGCCGAGGACTGGGTCAACACGACGTGCCCGCGCTGCGGCGGCGCGGCGAAGCGCGAGACCGACACGATGGACACGTTCGTCGACTCGTCGTGGTACTTCCTGCGCTACTGCGACCCGGCGAACGACACCGCGCCGTGGTCGCGCGAGGCGGTCGACACGTGGATGCCGGTCGACCAGTACATCGGCGGCGTCGAGCACGCGATCCTGCACCTGCTCTACGCGCGGTTCTTCTGCAAGGCGCTCAGCGACCTCGGGCACCTCGACGTGCAGGAGCCGTTCGCCGCGCTCTTCACGCAGGGGATGATCACGCGCGACGGCGCGAAGATGTCCAAGAACAAGGGGAACGTCGTGCCGCCGCAGGAGATCGTCGACCGCTACGGCGCCGACACCGCGCGCTGCTACATCCTCTTCATCGCGCCGCCGGAGAAGGACGCGGACTGGAACGACAACGGCGTCGAGGGCGTCCACCGGTTCCTGTCGCGGCTGTGGAAGCTCTGCGCGGACGCGGCGGTCGAGCTGCCCGACGAGCCGGTGCCGCTCGACCTCGACGGCGACGACGACCGGATCGTGCGCAAGGCGCACTGGGCGATCGACAAGGTGTCGTCGAACCTCGGCATGGGGCACTTCACGTTCAACGTCGCCATCGCGGCGATCATGGAGCTGACGAACGAGCTGACCGAGGCGCGGCGGGGCGAGGCGTCGCCGGGCGCCGTGCGGTTCGCGCTCACGACCGCGGCGTCGCTTCTGTTCCCGTTCGCGCCGCACGCCTCCTCCGACGCGTTCGAGCGGCTGACCGGGCGCCGCGTGTGGGACGTGCCGTGGCCGGAGGCCGACGCCGACCTGCTCGAGGGGGACACCTTCGAGCTCGTCGTCCAGGTCAACGGGAAGCTGCGCGACCGCGTGCCGGCGCCGAGCGACGCCTCGCGCGAGGACCTGCTCTCGCTTGCGCGGGGGCTGCCGAACGTGCAGGCTCACGTGGACGGCAAGCAGGTGGTCAAGGAGATCGTGGTGCCCGGCAAGCTCGTGAACGTCGTCGTGCGATGAGCACGCAGGAGCAGCGGCAGTCGTCCGTCCCGCTCGGCGAGGACGCGCCGATCCTCGAGGTCATGGCGACGATGCGCGCGATGCGGCGGCTGAAGCCCGACCCGGTGCCGCGCGAGCTGCTCGAGCGGCTCGTGCAGGCGGCGACGTGGGCGCCGTCCGGCGGCAACGAGCAGAACTACGAGTTCGTGGTGGTCGACGACCGGGCGGTGATGGCGCGGCTGGCGGAGCTGTGGAAGCGCTCTTGCGACGCGTACTCCGCCGCGATGCGTGACGAGGCGATCTCGCGCATGGGCGAGGAGAAGGCGCTGCCGCTGATCCGCGCGCTGGAGTTCCAGCGCGACCACTTCGCGGAGACCCCGGCGGTCATCGTGCCGTGCTACTCGCGCCGGACGCCTCCCCAGCAGGCCGTCAAGCTGATGCGCGGGATCGGCGGTCCTCTCGACGTCGCACGGTTCGCCGCGCGCGGGTCGCGGATGGCGGCGCTGACCGAGGCCGCCTCGATCTACCCCGGCGTGCAGAACCTGCTGCTCGCCGCGCGGGCGCTCGGGCTCGGCGCGAACATCACGACGTGGCACATGTTCCTCGAGCACGAGTGGAAGCGCGAGCTGGGGATCCCGAAGGGCGTCAACACGTACGCGGTGATCCCGGTCGGGTGGCCGCGCGGGCGGTTCGGGCCGGTGACGCGCCGGCCGGCGCGCGAGGCCATCCACTGGGATCGTTGGTAGCGGCGGTCGCGGTCGTCGGGGCGGGGGACGACTCTTCCTCCGACGAGGCGTTCGAGGTCGGGCGGCTGCTGGCTTCGCGCGGCGTGGTCGTCGTGACGGGCGGGCTCGGCGGCGTGATGGCTTCGGCGTGTGCGGGCGCCTCGTCGGCCGGCGGGGTGACGCTGGGACTGCTTCCCGGGTTGGACCGGTCGGACGCGAACGAGTGGGTCTCGGTGGCGGTGCCGACCGGCCTGGGCGAGCTGCGCAACGGGCTCGTCGTGCGCGCCGCCGACGCGGTGGTCGCGGTGGGCGGCGGGTACGGGACGCTGAGCGAGATCGCCCTCGCCCTGAAGGCGGGCAAGCTCGTGGTGGGGATCGGGTCGTGGGAGATCCCGGGCGTGGTCGCGGTCGCGGACGCCGCCGCCGCGGTGGAGCGGGTCTTCGCAACTTCCGGTTGACTGACGCGGTGCGCCGGTTCCCCCTCGTCGCCGTGCTCGTGCTGCTCGTGGCCGCTCCGGCGGGTGCGCAGGCGCCTGCTCCGCCTGTCCCGCCGCCTGCGGTTTCCCCGCCCGTGGCTTCGCCGGCCGCGGCCGCCTTCGCCGGCCAGGGGATGTGGATCTGGCACGTCGCCTCCTCGGAGGGCGGCGACGTGGCTGCGATCGACGCCCGCGCCTCCGCTGCCGGGATGACGCACGTCGTCGTCAAGGCCGCGCACGGGACGGTCTGGTGGCCGCAGTTCGGAACGCCCCTGGTGGAGGCGCTGCACGCCGCGGGGCTTCGCGTCTGCGCGTACCAGCGGGCGTTGGCGCGCCGGCCGGCGCTCGAGGCTCGCGTGCTCGCGCGGGCGGTCGGGCTCGGCGCCGACTGCCTCGTCGTCGACGCGGAGATCGAGTACCAGGGGAAGTACTGGGCGGCGCGGTCGTACATCCGCGCGCTGCGGGCGGCGGTCGGGCCGGACTTCCCGGTCGGCCTGACCTCGTTCCCCTACGTGGACCTGCACGGCACCTTCCCGTACTCGGTGTTCCTGGGGGAGGGCGGGGCGCAGGTGAACATGCCGCAGATGTACTGGCGGCTGCTCGGGTCGTCGGTCTCGACCGTCTTCGCGCGGACGTGGGCGCAGAACGCGGTCTACGGGCGGCCGCTGGCGCCGCTCGGGCAGGCGTGGCGGCCGGCGGCGCGCGCCGAGGTGCGGCAGTTCCGGTCGATGGCGTCGGTGCGCGGCGCGCGGGGGCTCGGGTGGTGGGCCTGGCAGCACGCGACGCCCGGTCACTGGGCGGGGATGGTGGACGAGATCGTCGCGCCGCTGCGCCTCTTCACGGCGCGCCCGGCGTACGCGCCGCTGCGCCGCGGAGCCGTCGGGGATCCCGTCCGCTGGCTCCAGCTCCGTCTGCGGGCGGCGGGAGAGAGCGTGCCGGTGACGGGTCGCTTCCTGTCG
>DASZDF010000331.1:0-4341 GCA_035942275.1 Solirubrobacteraceae bacterium
GCCCTCGCGGTCGGCGGCCGGGAAGTCGTCCTGGCCCATCAGGTACTTCGCGATCACGGCGACGAGCGACCCGCCGTAGGCGTCGGGGACGAGGTCGGTGGTCGCGAACGCGTGACCCTCGGCCGTCACGTCGGCGAAGCCCGCCTCCGTCAGGAGCGGCGCGAGGCGGCGCGGCAGCGCGGGATCGACGAGATGGCGATCCCACGCGCGCAGGACGCGCTCGTGCCGCTCGCGGTCCACGGCGTGCATCGACACCGTCGACCAGTCGACGTCCCAGACCACGACGCGGCCGCCCGGCCGCAGCGCCCGGTGCACCTCGCGCAGCGCCGCCGGCACGTCGTCGACGTACTCGAGCACCTGCACGCTGACCGCGGCGTCGAAGCCCGCGTCCTCGACGGGCAGCGCCGTGGCCGTGCCCTCGGCGAACGACGCGTTCGGGAGGTCCGCGCAGCGCCGCGCGGCGAGCGCGAGCATCGGCGCGCTCGCGTCCACCCCCACCGCGGACCCGCCGGGACCCGCGTCCTCGAGCAGCTCGGCGACGTAGAACCCGGGGCCGCAGCCGACGTCGAGCACGCGCTCCCCCGGCTGCACCGCGATCGCGTCGCGCACGAGCCTGCGGCGGCGCCGCACGTCCCTCGTCGCGTAGATCACCTCGAGCGCGTCGGCGGTCGCGCTGTCGAACTCCATCTGGCTCATCGCCACCTCCCGGCGGGACGCTACCGCGCGGGCGGCGCCTTGCGGGCGGGAGGACCGGCCGCCGCGACGACGAACCGCCTCGGTCATGCGCCACCGCAAGCTCCACACCGTCCTGCGCGCGTTCGCCGACGACGCCGCAACCGCGCTGGCCGCCGACGTCGCCGAAGGCCACGAGGTCCCGTTCGAGCTCGCCTCTCAGGGCGGGCGCCGGCAGCCGCAGCTCTACTGCTACCGCCCGCTCACCGGCGCGTTCATCCGCGAGCGGCTCGGGCAGCTCGCGCGTCTCGCGACGTACGCGCCCGCGGCCCAGGCGCTCGAGGAGCTCCACGGGCTCGAGGCTTACCTGCGCGCGCGGGCAGAGCCGCGGATCCCGCGCGACCCCCGCGACCGGGCCGACGCCGCGCTGCGCGCCTTCCTCGACCGCGTCTTCGACGGCTCGTCGGACTTCGAGCTGACCCAGGACCGCTTCGCCCGCGCCTACGACGAGCTCGAGGCCGCGGTGGTCGACCGCACCAGTCCGGTCGTCACGCTCGTCGTAGGCCTGCCCGGGCTCCGCCTCGCCTCGCCCGAGGTCGCGCTGACCGACGGCGTCACCCTCGCCGTGGCCGACGCGGTCCCGGCGGCGCCGCGCGAGGCCGCCTGGCTCGCCGCGTCGGGCGATCAGCCGAACGTCCTCGCCGTCCTCACCCTCCAGGACGCGCTCGAGGCCGACGGCGCGCCGGCGCGGCTGCGCCGCCTCGTCCGGGCCCTGCGGCTCTACGACGCCGGCGCGGTCGGCCTGGCGCCGGTCGCGTGGGCGCGGCTCGACGAGGGCCCGTGGCAGCTCGTCGACCTGGCCGGCGGCTCGCCCGCCCGCTCCGGCGCGCCGCTCGAGATCGCCGCCGACCAGGAGGACGAGCTGCGGGCGTTCGTCTCGCTCGCCGCCCGCCGCATGCCGCGCGGCGGCGAGCTGGCGTGGGCGCTGCGGCGCTTCGACGTCGCGTTCGAGCGGCCCGACGCCGCGGAGGCGCTCACCGACCTGCTGCTCGCGCTGCGCGCGCTGCTCGAGCCGGAGGGGCCGGAGAGCGGACGGCTCGCCGACCGGCTGGCGGTGCTGTGTGCGGCCGAGGAGGAGCGCGACCTGCTGGCCGAGCGCGTCGACCACGCCGTCGCGCTCGAGCGCGCGATCGTCGCCGGGCTCGCGCCACCCGCTTCGGGCGTCGAGGACCTCGTCGACGAGCTCACCGAGCACCTCCGCGCGCTGCTCGGCGACGCGCTGTGCGGCCACCTCGACGCCGACCTCGTGAACGCCGCGGACGACCTCCTCGCCCAGGACGCGCCGCAGCACGTCGAGCCACAGCACGCCGAGCCGCAGCACGGCGACCCGCCGGCGCCCGCGTAGCGCCGCTTGACACCGGGAGCCGGTGCGTCGACCATCCGGCGCTCGGTGCTCCACTCGACCGCCCTTCGCGCGCTGCTTGCCGCCCTAGCGGTGACGCTCCTCGGCGCGGCGCCGGCGGGGGCGCAGGGAAGCAGCGCCGGGATCGAGGCGAAGGAGAGCGCGACCGGCTCCATGACGATCTCCTGGCGGGGCGACCCGGCGCGGGGGTGCGCGGAGGCCGGGCTGTGCGACGTCGCCGGCTCGGTCACCTTCGTCGCGAGCGGCGGCGAGCAGACGTCGACGAGCGGGCCGCCGACGCTGCGCAGCGAGCTGATGAACCTGAGCTTCCAGGCGGGGACCCCCGTCGTGCGCGTCCTGCGCGGTCCGGCGACCGACCCTCTCGGCGCGTGCGCGGACCCGCTCGGCGACGGCCATGTGCGCCTCGAGGGGCGACTTTTGCCGGGGGGGCGCGCCCGCTTCACGCTCAGGCCGTTCGAGGCGCCCTTCGGCGCGGGCACGCCGGCGGGCCGGTGCGCCGGGCCGCTGGCCGAGGACGTCGTCGAGGCGCTGCCGAGCGCCGAGGCCGACGCGAGCCGCGTGCTCTCCGGCACGCTGGAGCTCGACTTCGCCGGCCGGCGCCCGTTCAGCGGCGGCCCGTTCAGCGGCGAGGTCTCGTCCTCGATCCGCTTCACCCGCCGCGCCCGGCGGGTCGCCCGCGCGTTCCCGGGGTCGACCGGCAGCGGGCCGTCGCCCTCCGAGCTGGTCGACGACTTGGGGGGCGCGGTGTCGCTGGAGGCCCTCTACGACATCGTCGCCGCGCGCGGCTCGCTCGTCACCGACTTCGCCGGCGGGCCGGAGCCGTTCTGCCTGCCGCTCGACGCCTGCGGGCTGCGCGGCACGCACGTGGTCGCCCGCGTGACCGCGCGCCGCGGGGCGACGCTGAGCCTCCAGGCCGACGGGCCCCGCTCCGCGCTGCGGGGTCGCGGGATCCGCGCCGCGCTGCGCGCCGTCCATGCCGGCCGGCTGCGCTTCGGGCAGAGCGGCTTCTACCCGCCGCTGCGGGGCACGGTGTCCACCGTCGTCGCGCGCGACGGCGGCCCGGCCTGCCGGCAGAGCGACCGGCTCGAGCTGCCGGCGCTGGCGCTCAGGCCGCGCCGCGGGGCGCTGCGCCTCAGCATCGGCTCCGAGCACGAGGACGCCGACAGCGTGATGCGTTCGCGGTGCCCGGGCCCGGGCGCGGCCGACCTTGCGGCGAACACGCTCGCCGCGGGGACGATCGCGCTGCGGGACGTCGGCGCCAGGCGCATCACCGTGCGCCTCGGCGCCGGGCAGGCGTCGGCCGGCGCGTTCTCGGTGACTGGGCGCGGGGACGTCGTCCTCGAGCTGCGCCGCCGTCGCATGCGCCTGCACCAGTTCGGCGAGGAGCTCCCGCGGTGAGGGCGTTGCTCGGCACCGCTGCCGTCGTCGTCGCGGCGTCGCTCGCTCCCGCCGCGGCGCAAGCGCAGCTCGCCGTCAGCGTCAGCCACGGCCCGCTGATCTCGCTCGACGTGGTCCCCATGCGCACGACCGGCTCGCTGGCGGTGCGCTGGGACAGCGACCCGGCGACGTGCGCCGCCGCGGGCCGCTGCGGGCTGGCCGGGAACATGACGTGGAACGCGCCGCGCGGCGGCCTGGTGTTCGTCGTGGAGTACCTGCGCAACCGCAGGCGCGAGCGCGCGGGAAGCCTCATCCTCTCCGGGGAGGAGCGCGGCACTCCGCTCAGGGCGCGCGTCCGCCGCGCGACGCCCGGCGGCTCGAGCCTGTGCGTCGACGCGGCGAGCACCGGGGCGGGCATGGAGCTCGCCGAGCGCGACGGGCTCGTGGGGATCGGGTTCGGCCAGCCCGGGATGGAGACGCTCCTGGCGAACCGTTGCGCGGGGCCGACGATGGGCGACGTCGCCTCCGCGCTCCCGGTCATCCGCATGTCGCTCGCGCGCCTCGCCCGCGGCCGCACGACGATCCGGCTCGCCGGCGAGGGCGGCTTCGCCGCCGGCGGGCTGCGGGGCACCGTGACCTCGACGCTCTCGCTGCGCCTGGGCCGGCCGCGCACGGGGCTCGGCGACGACGACGGCGACCGGATCACCGGCGGCCGCCGTGTGCGCCAGATCGAGGTGGAGTATCGCGTGGCGGAGGTCCGCGGCGAGGTCGGCGTCGACCTCGCTGCGTCGGCCGACCCGGCGGAGTGCGCCCCGCTCGATGCGTGCGGCCTCGCCGGGACGCTGCGGCTCGCGCCCGCGGTGCGGCAG
>DASZDF010000332.1:0-3970 GCA_035942275.1 Solirubrobacteraceae bacterium
GGCGACGAGAACGCGTTCGCGCAGCTCGTCCAGCCCTACCGCACCGAGCTCCCCGCCCACTGCTCCCGCATGCTCGGCTCGGTCTACGCCGCCGAGGCCGCGCTCCAGGACGCCCTGCTGCGCGCCTGGAAGGGCCTGAAGCGCTTCGAGGGCCGCAGCTCCCTGCGCTCCTGGCTCTACACGATCGCCACGAACACGTGCCTGAACCAGATCCAGCGCCGCCCGAAGCGCATCCTGCCGCTCGACCACGGCCCGGCGACGGACCCGCACACCGGGCCCGGCGAGCCGCTGGTCGAGTCCGTCTGGATCGAGCCGTACCCGGACGAGCAGCTCGCGCTGCCCGACGGTCCGGCGGGCCCGGAGGCCCGCTACGAGCAGCGCGAGAGCATCGAGCTGGCGTTCATCGTCGCCCTCCAGCACCTCCCCGCCACCCAGCGGGCGGTCCTCATCCTCCGCGAGGTCCTCGGGTTCTCCGCCGCCGAGGTCGCCGAGGCGCTCGACACCACCGTCGCCTCCGTCAACAGCGCGCTGCAGCGCGCGCGCAAGGCGGTGGAGGAGCGCGTCCCCGAGCAGAGCCAGCAGGCGACCCTCCGCTCCCTCGGCGACGGCGAGCTGCGCGACCTCGTCGACACCTACGTCGACGCGTGGGAGCGCAACGACGTCGACACCGTCGCCGCCATGCTCGCCGAGGACGCCGCGATCTCGATGCCCCCGCTGGCGAGCTGGTTCGGGCCCCGCGACGAGTTCGCGCGGTTCCTCGCCCTGTGGCCGCTGTCGGGCGCCTGGCAGTGGAAGACGGTCCAGACGACGGCCAACGGCCAGCCGACGATCGGCTTCTACGCCTGGGACGAGGAGGCGCGGACGCACCTGCCGTTCGCGCTCAACGTCCTCACGTTCAGGGGCGACAAGATCACGGACGTCGTGGCGTTCGCCGTCCGCTCGATCGAGCCCGAGGAGCGCGAGAAGTACCACCGCTGGGTCGACCAGCCGGCGGACGAGAAGCGGCTGGTCGGGACGTTCGAGCGCTTCGGCCTGCCCGCGCAGCTCGACTGAGGCCCTCTTACACTGCCGGGCCGGGATGAGGAGCTTCCGTCCACAGCGCATCGCGGCCACGGCGGCCGTCGCCATCGCCGGCATCGGCCTCGTCGCCGCGACGACGTCGGCCGGCCAGGACGGCCGCGCCGCGCGCTCGGCCGCCGAGATGCAGGGCAAGCGCTGCTTCGGCGCCGCCTCCCGCGACCCCGAGCGGCCGTGCTTCAACAGGGAGCTGCGCTACACCGTCGTCCCCATGCCCGACGAGGCGCGCAGCGGCCAGAACTCCCCGTGCGCCCCCGGCGGCCAGACGGAGGAGCTCTATCCGTGCCACTTCGGCGTCCCCGCCGACAGCGCGAGGAAGACGATCGCCCTCGTCGGCGACAGCCACGCCGGCCACTGGCGCGCCGCCCTCGACGTCGCCGCCCAGCAGCGGCGCTGGCACGGGATCTCCCTCACCCAGACCGGCTGCCCGATGACGAAGGCGATCCCGATCCTCAAGGGCCGACAGCGCGACGACTGCCTCGCCTACAACGAGGCGATCGGCCCGTGGCTCGAGCGCCATCCGGAGGTCCGCACGATCTTCACGTCCCAGCACGGCGGGAAGGTCGTCACCGCGCCCGGCCAGAGCCAGTACGACGCGCAGATCGAGGGCTTCGTCCGCGCCTTCGACGAGCTGCCGCCGTCGGTCGAGCAGGTCGTGGTCATCCGCGGGACCCCGTGGAGCACCCGCACCGCGCCCGACTGCATCGAGGAGGCGGTCGCTGACGGGCTGCGCACCGACGTCGCGTGCGCGATCCCGCGCAAGCGCGCGCTGCGCCAGGATCTCGCCGCCGTGGCCGCGACGGTGATGGCCTCGCCGCGGGTCGTCGTCCTCGACCTGACCCCGTTCATGTGCGGGAAGAAGGAGTGCTACCCCGTCGTCGGCGGCGCGCTCGTCCACAAGGACGGCGGCCACATCACGCAGGTCTTCTCGCGGACGCTCGGCCCCTACCTGGGCCGCTACATCGACCGCGTGTCCCCGCCGGGCAGCTAGAGGCCCATGCGGATCCGGCTGGCGCGGCTCGCGCCGGTGCGGACCCGCTCGCAGTTGCGGATCTTGTACTTCTTCGCGCGCAGGTTGCGCCGCGCCGTCCACAGCGTGTCGCGGCCGGGGCCGCAGTCGACGATGCCGTAGCCCCAGTGGGTCTTGACGAAGTCGGGCCCGCGGCCCGCGTCGATCGTGTTCCACCCGTGCGAGGCGTAGATGAAGTCCCGGCCCGCGCCGCCGTGGAGGCGGTCGTGCTGGGTCAGCGGCTGCCCGTCGGGCTTGTAGTCGCCCCAGATGACGTCGCCCCACGGCCCGCCGTAGATCGTGTCGTTGCCGTGGCCGCCGAGCAGCTCGTTGTTGCCGGGCTCGTGCGTGACGCAGTAGCCGTTGCCCTCGTCGCACTCGACGAAGCGGTGGTCGCAGTTGCGCGAGCTGCGCTCGCCGTCGCAGCTGTAGCTCGCGTCCTGGCCGCCGAACGGGTCGTGGCCCGGGCGGGCGTCCAGCGGCCGGTGCAGGTCGTTGCGGTTGATGAGGAGCATCCCGGTGATCTCGGGCCAGCCGTCCTTCGCCTGGTTGACGGCGCCGGGCGGGGCGGCGCTCGAGACCGAGGCGAGGGCGGCCGCGATCAGCGCGGCGAGGAGCAGGGCGGCGAGCGGGCGGCGGGACGTCACGAACGGAGATATCGGCGGCGTCCCGGGCAACGTGAGGGCCGGGCTACCGTCTCAGGACGTGTCTCGGATGCGCACAGGACTCGCCGCCGGCGTCGGCGCCTACCTGCTCTGGGGGCTCTTCCCGCTCTACTGGCCGCTGCTCGAGCCGGCGGCCCCGGTGGAGATCCTGGCGCATCGCATCGCCTGGTCGCTCGTCTTCCTCGCGGGCCTGCTCGCGCTCACCACCGGCTTCCGCTGGGTGCGGACCCTCGGCCGGCGCCGCGCGCGCCTGCTCGCCCTCGCCGCGGCGCTCATCACCGTCAACTGGGGCATGTTCATCTACGGCGTCAACAGCGACCAGGTCGTCGAGACCTCGCTCGGCTACTTCATCAACCCGCTGGTGACCGTCGCCCTCGCCGTCGGGGTGCTGCGGGAGCGGTTGCGGCCCGAGCAGCGCCTCGCGGTCGCGATCGCCGCCGTCGCCGTGCTGGTGCTCACCATCGACTACGGCCGCCCGCCGTGGCTAGCGCTCACGCTGGCGTTCTCGTTCGGCCTCTACGGCCTGGTGAAGAAGCGCGCCGACGTCGAGGGCGCGCAGTCGCTGGCGGTCGAGACCGCGTTCGTCGCGCTGCCGGCGATCGCCTACATCGCGTTCCTCGAGGCCGACGGGCGCGGGACGATGCTCGGCGAGGGCGCGGGGCACGTCGCGCTGCTGCTCGGCGGCGGCGTCGTCACCGCGGTGCCGCTCATCCTGTTCGGCGCCGCCGCGATCCGCATCCCGCTCACGACGGTCGGGCTGCTCCAGTACATGACGCCGACGCTGCACTTCCTCATCGGCGTGCTCGTCTACTCCGAGCCGATGCCGGCCTCGCGCCTGGCCGGGTTCGCGCTCGTGTGGGTGGCGCTCGCGGTGCTCACGGTGGGCGCCGTGCGCTCGGCGCGGACGGCCCGCCTCACGGTCGCGCCCGCCGCGTCCTAGACGGCCGCCGTACACACGCGGGACGCGGGTCGAACGGCCGGCGAACGGCGGGCGCCGAGCATCCGGGCCATGCCCAGACTCCCCAGCCCCTCGACCCTCCTCGCCGCCGCCGCCGTCTTCCTCGCCCTCGGCGGCACGACCTACGCGGCCGCGACGATCGGCGGCAAGGACGTCCGCAACGGCTCGCTGACCGGCGCCGACGTCCGCGACGGCTCGCTGACCGCGCGCGACCTCGTCCCCGGCGCCCTCCAGCAGCGCGCCGCGCTCCCCGGCCCGCAG
>DASZDF010000333.1:0-5551 GCA_035942275.1 Solirubrobacteraceae bacterium
CGCCTGCGACGCGTGCGAGTGGTCCGCCTGACGCTCCGCGTCCGCGCCGTCGACCCGGCGGGCAACGCGCGGACCGTGACTCGGCGGCTGACGCTGCGCCGCCGCTAGCCCGGCTTGACCGCGCCGTAGCGGCGCCAGTGCCGCTCCGGGATGTCGGCGGCGTCCTTGTACCAGTACCAGGTGCAGGGATCGGTGGCGTAGTCCTCGGGCGGGTCGCTCGGGTAGAGCGGGTAGCCGCTCCACTGGATCGGCAGCGACTCGTTCATGAACGAGCAGTGGGTGCAGTACAGCGGGAAGTCCTTGCGCCCGTACGACCAGTCGTGCGCCTCCTGCGTGCGCCCGTACCCCGCGGACTCGTAGAGCCCGCGCCGCACGAGCCGCTGGCCGGAGCCGCAGGGGTTCATCGTGAACGTGACCTTCTCGTCGTCCTCCGTCACGGTGAAGCGGCCGGGGTGCTCGCCGACGCCGCCGGCCGAGTGGGCGCGCCACGTCGCGGCGAGCAGCCCGACGACCGCGCGGCGGTCGAGCTTCTCGATCGCGCCGTGGTGGCGCTTCCACCCGCGCTCGAGGCCGAACTCCCACGCCTCCTTGACGCCGTCGTCGCCGAGCTTCTCCTGGACGAAGGAGACGAGCGAGAGGATCGACTCGGCCATGAGGTCGTGGAGCATCAGCCACTCGCCCTGCCCCTCGCGCGCGAGCCGCTTGGCGCCCTCGAGGTCGCCGGCGTCGATCGCCTCGACGATCCGCTCCATCGTCGGCCGCGCCATCTCCCGCAGCTCCTCCTCCTCGAACCAGCGATCCGGCATCTCCGCGCCTCCTCGCGAGCGGCCCGGCTGCGCGCCGCCCTTGACGGTGAAGTGAATTCACTTCATCATCGCTCGCATGGCCGGCAGCGTCAAGGTGGAGCGGGGAACGGGCCGCGCCGCGCTCCTGCGCGCGGCGGCGGACGAGCTGGTCGAGCGGCGGGGAGTCCTGGAGGTCGGGCCGGTCGCGGCGCGCGCCGGCGTCTCGGTCGGCCTGATCTACCGCCACTTCGGGTCGAAGACCGGGCTGCTGGCCGCCGTCGTCGGCGACTTCTACGTCCGCTTCGACGCGGAGGTCCTCGAGATCGACCCCGCGCCCGGGGCCTCGTGGGCCGAGCGCGAGCGGCGGCGCACCGAGATGGTCGTCGCGTTCCACTACGACGATCCGCTCGCGCCCGTCATCCTCGCCCGCCTGGCGCGCGATCCCGAGGTCGCCGCGGTCGAGGCGCGGCACCTGCGCGTCCAGGTCGCCCGCGGGACGCAGAACGTGGTCCGGGGCCAGCGCGACGGCGAGATCCCCGCGGACATCGACGCCGGGATCGCGGCCGCGCTGATCCTCGGCGGCGTCCGCCAGGCGCTGGTGGAGGTCATGTCGCGGCGCGAGCGCCCCGGCCGCGAGGTCCTCGCCGATCAACTGTGGCGGCTCGTCGTCGCCGCCCTCAGAGTCAAGGAGACGACCCCGTGAGCAGCGTCCTGTACGAGAAGCGCGACCGGATCGCGTACATCACCTTCAACCGGCCCGAGGCGAAGAACGCCATCGACCCGCCGATGCAGGACCTGCTCGTCGAGACGTGGACCGACTTCCGCGACGACGACGCGGTCGACGTCGCGATCCTCACCGGGACGGGCGACGCGTTCTGCGCCGGCGCCGACCTGAAGAAGTACATCCCGCGGTTCATGACCGGCGAGGGAGCGCCGCCGATCCGCGATGTCGTCGACCTCGGCTTCGGCGGCTTCACCCGCGGGCTGCACAAGATCCGCAAGCCGATCATCGGCGCGGTCAACGGCTGGGCGCTCGCCGGCGGGCTCGAGCAGGCGCTCGCGTGCGACATCCGCATCGCGTCCGACCGCGCGCGGTTCGGGTCGTTCGAGGCGCGGCGCGGCTACCACCACGGCGACGGCGGCATCGTTCGCCTCGTCAACGCGTGCGGCACCGCGGTCGCCTCGCACATGCTCCTGACCGCGGAGCCCGTCGACGCGCAGCAGGCGCTCGCGTGGCACATGGTCACGAAGGTCGTCCCCCACGAGCGGCTGATGGAGGAGGCCGAGACCGTCGCCCGTCAGATCCTGCGCAACTCCCAGCGGGCGGTGCGCAGCGCGAAGGAGACGATCGCGGAGGTGATCGGTCAGGACCTCGACGCGCAGCTGCGCATCGAGGCGTGGAACGGCTACACGAGCGCCGACCCGCAGGAGACGCTCGCGCTGCTCCAGCGCTTCTACGACCGGACGGACGAGGGGCGGGCGTCGTGATCCACGTCCTCTACGAGCGGCGCGGGCCGGTCGCGGTCATCACCATCGACCGGCCGGAGGTCCGCAACTGCATCGGCCCGCAGACGCACCGCGAGCTCAAGGCGGCGTGGCAGCGATTCCTCGACGAGGACGACGCCCACGTCGGCGTCCTCACCGGCTCCGGCGATCAGGCGTTCTGTGCCGGCGGCGACCTGACGGCGGCGCGCTCCGGGGAGGTCACGCTCGACGACCCCGACGGCGTCCTCGGCCCGTCACGCTGGACGCACGTGCACAAGCCGACGATCGCGGCGGTCAACGGCGCGGCCTACGCCGGCGGCCTGGAGTGGGCGTGCTGGACGCACATGGCGATCGCCGACGAGCACGCGACGTTCGGGGTGACGTGCCGTCGGTGGAACATCGGGCTCGCCGACGGCGGGACGCAGCGCCTGCCGCGCATCGTCGGCTGGCGGCGGGCGATGGAGATGATCGTGACCGGCCGCGTGATCGACGCCCGCGAGGCGCTCGCGTACGGTCTCGTCAACGAGGTCGTGCCGAGCGGGACGTGCGTCGACCGCGCGGTCGAGGTCGCGGAGCGGATCGCGGCGCTCCCGCAGCCCGCGATCCGGACGGACCTCGAGGCCGCCGAGCGCGGGTGGCCGCTCGACGACGGCCTGCGGGTCGAGGCCGAGTGCTTCATGCGCTCGATCGTCGACCCGGCGACACAGGTGGGGCTGAAGCGGTTCGCGGAGGGCGTGCGGTGACGCGGCGGGCGCTCGTCACGGGCGGCGCGCGGGGGATCGGCGCCGCGATCGCCGCGCGGCTGCGCGCCGACGGCCTCGAGGTCGTGGTGCTCGACCGCGATCAGCCGTGCGACGTGGAGCTCGACCTCGCGGGCGACGCGGAGCTGCCTGACCTCGGGGCGGTCGACGGCTGCGTCTCGAACGCGGCGATCACCACGACCGTCGCCGCCGCGCACCGCATGACCCGCGAGCAGTGGCAGCGCGACCTCGACGTCAACCTGACCGGCGCCTTCCGCGTCATCCAGGCGTGCCTGCCGGGCATGCGCGAGCGCGGGTTCGGGCGGATCGTGGTCATCTCGAGCGCCGCCGCCCGCAGCGGCCTCCCGGGCCAGGTCGCCTACGCCGCCTCGAAGGCGGGCCTCCTCGGCATGACGAGGACGATCGCCGCCGAGAACGCCCACAAGGGCGTCACCGCCAACGCGATCCTGCCCGGCCTCGTCGCGACCGAGGCCGTCCTCGCGATGCCGGAGGAGATCCTCGGGGCGGGCCGCGCCTCGATCCCCACCGGGCGCCTCGTCGAGCCCGCGGAGATCGCCGACCTCGTCGCGCTCCTCGCGAGCGACGCGGCGGGGTCGATCACCGGCGAGGCGATCTCCGTCGACGGAGGCATCCACCTCAACACCCGCTCGCTGACCCGCCGCGGCTGACAGCGCCGTCAGCGCGGGCAGCGGAGCGAGCGATCCTCCGGGACCCGACACGTCGCGACGCGAACGCGACCACGGTTCTCCCGGCGCAGCCGGTACCGGACGAGGCGCGTGCCGGCCGGCGGCCGGATCGTGAGGAGCTGCCTCGTGCTCGCGGTCACCGGGATGCGCCGGTAGTTCTCGACGACGAACGTCTGGATGAGCGCGATGGGTCGGTTCTCCGTGAAGGTGCCGTCCGCGGCCCGGCGGCGCGAGCGGATCACGAGACGCAGCTCGCCGCCGACCGGCGCGAACGTGTCGGGATCGACGTCGTAGGTGAGCCTCCGGCCCGTGACCATCCCGCCCGAGCGGCCGGGCCGCTCCACGCGCACGAGCCGGCGGACCTCGCGGCCGTGCGCGCGCACGATCCCCTTGTCGCGGACGTCGCCGCTGCGCAGGAGCTCGGGCAGCGTCCGCTGCGGGTCGCTCCCGAAGGGGCCGGGAGGCTCGGCGGCCGGGCCGTCCCCCGCGAAGCCGCCGGTGACGGTCACGAGGTCGCGCTCGGTGTCCCACACGGCCTGGGCGCCCGCGCCGTAGGTGTACTCCGAGCGACCGCCGCCGCGGTGGTGCGGCGTCGTCTCCGCGATGCGCCAGCGCGTCGGATCCGCTGCGACCCACTGCTCCTGGCGGCGCGTCCGCGGCGCGCTGATCCCGATCTCGCCGTCGGCGCTCAGCCGCGACCTGATGCGGAGATGGACGATCTCGTCGGCCGTCGGGGTGATCGCCTTCCGGGCGGCCGCCACGGCGTCGACCGGACGGGTCGGCGAGCCGCTGTCGAGCAGGACCACGCCGACGGCGACGAGCACCGCGGCTGCGGCGGCGAGCGTGACGCGGCGGACCACGGGGCGCCGCCGCCGCCGGCGCGCGCGCTCTTCAACCCGCGCGCCGAACTCGTCGAGGTAGTCGTCGAGCGGGTCGGTCATGGGCGCAGGGCCTCCTGGACGATGGCGGGATCGAGCGCGTCGGCGAGCGCCGTCAGCCCGCGCGAGACGCGGGCGCGCACCGCCTGCTCCGTGGTGCCGAGGGACTGCGCGATCTCGCCGTACGACCGCTCCGAGACGACGCGCTGCTCGATCGCGACGCGGACGCCCGGTGACAGCTCCGCGAGGACCTGCCCGAGCGCCTGCCGCATGTCGGCAAGGCCCGCGCGGCGCTCCAGCTCGGCGAGCACCTCCGGCGCGGCGGGTGGCCGTTCGAGCTCCAGCCGGCGCAGGGCCCGCCGCTCGGCGGTGCCGCGCCTGTGGTAGTCGGCGAGCAGGCGCCGCGCGATGGCGTACAGCCACGCCGCCTGCTCCTCGAGCGTGTCGCCGCGGAAGCGGGGCGCTCCCCGGAGCGCCCGCGCGAACGTCTCCGCCCACAGGTCGAGCGCGACCTCGGCGTCGCCGGTGCGGCGCACGAAGAACACGAGCAGTGTCTCGCGGTGTTCGCGGTAGAGCGCGCTGACGTCGATCGCGGGCATCCTGACCCAATAGACGCACGAGGCGCGTGCCTGTGATGCCCGGTCCGCTCAGGCGGCGCCCGGCGTCACGAGCCCGGACTCGTAGGCCAGCACGACCGCCTGGACGCGGTCGCGCAGGCCGAGCTTCATCAGCAGCCGGGCGACGTGGGTCTTGACCGTCGTCTCGCTCACGACGAGCTCGGCGGCGATCTCCGCGTTCGACATCCCGCGCGCGATGAGCTTGAAGACCTCGACCTCGCGGGCGGTCAGCTCCTCGAACGAGGCAGGCGGCGACGGCGGCTCGACGGGGCGGGTGTTCGCGAACTCCTGGATCAGGCGCTTCGTGATCGCCGGCGCGATCAGCGCGTCGCCGGTCGC
>DASZDF010000334.1:0-1818 GCA_035942275.1 Solirubrobacteraceae bacterium
GGCCTACGTGGCGCGCGCCGCGTCGCGGGCGGCGCATCTTCCCGCCGCGGTGCGCGACCTGCGTCGCTCAAGCACGTGACAGCCGCCCGCTACGCCGTGCACGGGTTGCCCGTCGGGTCCGACCTGCCGCTGCCGCTGGCCGCGGCCGCCGGCCACGGTGACCCCGACCTCGTCCTCCGCCGGTCGGGCGACGCCGCGGTGCCCGACCGCCCTCCTGCGGGCGCGTCCCGCGGCACGCTCGGGGCGCCACCCGACCGCGTGTGGTGGACGCTCGACGGCGACGCGTACCGCGTCCGCTTCGCCGGCGCCTGCGACCTCACGATCGGGCCGCCCTGGAGAACCGTCGACGTGCGCGTCGACCCGGCCGCTGCCGAAGAGGTCGTGGCGGACCGGATCATCAGTACGGCGGTGCCGTTCGCGCTGGAGCGGCTCGGTCACGAGCTGCTCCACGCCGCCGCGGTCGAGAGCGGCGGCCGGACGGTCGCCTTCGTCGGGCCGAGCGGCAGCGGCAAGTCGACGCTCGTCGCGCTGCTGTGCGCGGACGGCGCGACGCTGGTCAGCGACGACCAGCTCCGTGTGGAGCTCGAGCCCGACGGCGTCGTGTGCCATCCGGGGCTGGGGCTCATCCGCCTGCGCTCCGACGCGAGCGCGGTCGCGGCCCTCCTCGACGAGCGGGCGCGCGCGACGTGGGACGGCCGGACCGCGACCTCCCCGGGCGTGCTTGCGAGCGGCCCGCTCCGGATCGCCGCGTTGGCCCTGCCCTGGATCGACGACGAGGCGCGCGAGCCCGCCGTGGACCGGCTCAGCGCGGCGCAGGCCCTGCCGCTCCTGTCGTCCTCGCGTCCGACGCCGCGCAGCCTTGCGTGGCAACGCGAGCGCTTCGACCTCCACGCCGGCCTGCTCGAGCGCCTCCCCGTGTTCCGCGTCCGCCTGCCGCGGGGGAGGCTCCCGGAACGCGCGGCCCGCGTGGCGCTGCTCGAGCGGCTCGCCGGCGGCTAGAGGTAGCTCGAGCCGCCCTCGAGCGGCGTCGCGGCGGGCGCGCCGAACGTCACCTGGTCGAGCTTGCCGATCGCGACGATCGCCGGCGGCTCGAACGGCTCGGGCTCCTGGGCCGGCTCCACGTCTGGGCTTCGGTCTTCGCTCATCGGTCTTCGCTCCGTTCGGGTCGTCCGGGAACCCTACCGACGGCCGGGCGCTGTGCGCACGCCATCCTGCGCGAGCCACGCGGCCTGGAGCAGGATCGCGGACCGCGCGAGCCACCAGATGTCGGTGCCGTCGCCCAGCCGCGCCCGGAGCGTCCGAACGTCCACGAGCGTGTCGTCGACGCCCGCCCCGCGCCAGTCGCGGACGAACGCCCGGGCGTGCCGGTTGCAGTAGGCCTCGGGGAAGACGGCCTTCGTCCGGCGTGTCACCAGCCGCTCCGGCAACAGGTCTCCGGCCAGCGCGGTCGTCACCGCCGTCCGGCCGCCGATGCCGTCCCGGCCTAGGAAGCGAGCGAGCGCAGCGAGGAACCGCGGGTCCAGGAACGGCACCACCGGCAGCGCGTCCTCGTCGGACGCGAGCGCCTCGATCCCGTGCCGGGTCAGCGCGTGATGCCGCTCGCGATGGACGTAGGCGAGGCGCGCGTCCAGCGCGCGCGGCTCGGGCAGCTCGGCGGCCAACATCCCGTCGACGACCGCATCGACCGCCGGCGGCCACAGCCATGGGCTGTCGGCGCGAACGCGCTGCGCGCGGTACGGGGCCTGAGCTCGCGCGGGAATCCGTCGGTACGTGCCGCGCGCGAGCCGGCGAACGGCGGCACGCGCCCGGGCGCGGCCC
>DASZDF010000335.1:0-6040 GCA_035942275.1 Solirubrobacteraceae bacterium
CTTGTAGTCGCCCTTCGTGAACGCGTACTCGTGCTCGACGCGCGCCGCCGGCGCGATGCCCACGCCGTGGCCCGCCAGCCGCAGCCGCAGAGAGAGGTCGAGGTCCTCGCCGTACATGAAGTAGCGCTCGTCGAACCCGCCGAGCTCCTCCCACGCCTAGCGGCGGATCGCCAGCGCCGCGCCGGAGACGAAGCCGACCTCGTGGGGATCGTTCGGCACCGAAGCGACCGGCTCGTCGAGCCTCCCCGCCCAGCCGAAGCCGAGGTAGTGCACGAGGTTCCCCGCCGTGTTCACCGCGTGCCCGCCTGGCAGCGTGACGAGCGCCTGCCACGCGCCCCACTCCGGCCGCTCGCCCGCGACCGCGCGCAGCGCGTCGAGGCACCCGGGGGCGACCTCGCAGTCGGGGTTGAGGAGGAGGACCAGCGGCGCGCTCGTCGCGGCGACGCCCGCGTGGCAGCCCCCGGCGAAGCCGAGGTTCGCGCCGGTCTCGATCACGGTCCCGCGCTCGCCGAGCGCCGCGCGCGCGGCGCCCGCGCTGCCGTCCGCCGACCCGTTGTCGACGACCGCCACCTCGTCGCCCTCGCGCAACTGGGCGCGGAGCGCGCCGAGGGTCCGCGGCAGGTCGCCGGCCGAGTTGTGCGCGACGACGACGACGGCGATCGCGGGGTCGGTCGGCGGCACGGCGGGCGAGGCTAGCGAACCGCCATAGGCGTGGCCTATCGCCGCGCGGCGACAGGTCTTGGACGCGTGCGGCCCGGCGCGGGACGCTGCTCGCCATGACCACCACCACCGACACGCCCGACACCTTCCTCGTCATGCAGGACCTCGTCCGGCTGCACGTCGGCCACGAGCAGACCGGCGGCGGCTACTTCGTCATGGAGGTCACCGTGCCGCCGGGCGGCGGTCCCCCTCCGATCCACACGCACGCGCCGCACGAGCTGTTCTTCACGCTCGAGGGCGAGCTGACGTACTTCCGCGAGGAGGACGACGGCGAGCTGACCGTGATCGCCGGCGGCCCCGGGACCTCCGCGTTCATCCCCGGCGGCGTGCCGCACACCTACCGCAACTTCTCGGACGCGCCCGCGCGGTACCTCGGCGTCCTGAGCGGCGCCACGATGCAGGACTTCCTCGTCGCGGCGGGCGTGCCGGTCGGCGCGGCGCCGCGCTCCCCCGAGGACGTCATCGCGATGAGCATCGCCTTCGGCCTGGAGTGGACCGACCGCGTGCCGGGTCCGCGGGGTTAGGCTCCGCACATGGCGATCGAGCTGCGCCTGCTGCGGTACTTCGCGGTCGTGGCCGAGGAGCTCCACGTCGGGCACGCCGCGGACCGTCTGTACATCAGCCAGCCCGCGCTGAGCCAGCAGATCAGGGCGCTGGAGGAGCAGGTCGGGCTGCCGCTGTTCGTCCGCCACCCGCGCGGCATGGAGCTGACGCAGGCCGGCGAGGCGCTCCTGCTCGAGGCGCGTGAGGTCCTCGGGCGAAGCGAGCGGCTCGAGGCCGCCGTCGAGGAGCTGCGTCGCGGGCAGTCGGCCGCGCTGCGCATCGGGCTGCCGCCGGGGCTGCCCGCGTCGCTGCTGCCGGGCCTGCTCGCGCGGCTGCGCGAGGTCGAGCCGGAAGCGCGCGTCGAGGTCGCCGAGCTGACCACGCCGGAGCAGTTCGACGCGCTGCACGACGGCTCGCTCGACCTCGGCCTCGTCCGCGAGCCGGTGGAGGACGCGAAGCTCTCGCGGCGGACCCTGCTCGTCGAGCCGCTCGGCGTCAGCCTGCCGGAGGGACACCCGCTCGCCACGCGCGAGGCCGTGACCCTGCGCGAGCTCGCCGACGAGCTGTTCGTCTGCTTCCCGCGGACGTGGGCGCCCTCGCTGCACGACGTCCTCGTGCGCGAGCTGCGCGCGCAGGACATCGCGGCGCGCTTCCAGGACTCCGCGCACCTCTCGACCACGGTGAGCATGGTCGCCGCCGGGCAGGGCGTGACCCTCAGCGCGCCGCCGTGGCTCGAGGGCGTCGAGGGGATCGTCTGGCGACCGCTGAGCGACGTGGAGATCGAGATCCGGACCGGCGCCGCCTGGCGGCCGGCGAACCGGTCGCCGCTGCTGCGGACGCTCGTCGGCCTGCTGCCGGTCAGCGCCCCCGCGAGCGGTCGAACCGCCGCCGATCGCGCTTCGTAGGCCGCCCGCCGAAGTCGGGCTGCGTCTGGGCGGCGAGCCGGCGCTGCTCGGCGTGGCGCTCGCGCGCCCGGACGCTCTCGGGCGTCTCCTCGTAGAGCAGCGCGGCCTCGGCCGCGGGGCCGCGGCGCGGCGCGAGGCCCTTCACGACAACGGTCTGGCGCACCGCCTCGCGCGTGATCTCGAGCTCGTCGCCGGGCGCCACCTCGCGGCTCGGCTTCACCGCGCGGCCGTTGACGTGGACCTTCCCGCCGCCCACCGCCTCCGCCGCCGCCGAGCGCGTCTTCATCAGCCGCGCGACCCAGAGCCACTTGTCGACGCGCATCCCGCCATGCTGCCACGCATGGAGATCGACACCCCGCACGGCCCGGCGCGCGCTCACCTGCACGAGGTCGACGCGCCGCGCGGCATCCTCGTCCTCGGCCACGGCGCGGGAGGCGGGGTCGGCGCGCCGGACCTCGTCGCCGCGACGCGGGCGGCGAACGGCGAGGGCTTCGGCGTCGTGCTCGTCGAGCAGCCGTACCGGGTGGCGGGGCGGCGGTCGGTCGCGCCGGCCAGGCAGCTCGACGCGGCGTGGGAGGCCGTCCTCGCGGCGCTCCCGTTCGAGGGGCTGCCGGTGGTGACCGGCGGACGGTCGAGCGGCGCGCGCGTGGCGTGCCGCACGGCGGCGGCGACGGGCGCCGCCGGCGTGCTCTGCCTCGCCTTCCCGCTCGTCACGCCGCGCGGCGCGTCGCGGCAGGAGGAGCTCGACGCGGTCGAGGTGCCGATGCTCGTCGTCCAGGGCCGCAGCGACCGGTTCGGGATGCCCAAGCCGGGGCCGCGGCGCGAGGTCGTGCAGGTCGACGGCGACCACGGCCTGAAGAAGGACCTCGCCGCCGTCGGCGCGGCGGTCGGCGCCTTCCTGCGGCGAATCGCTCAGGAGGCCGGCACGAGCTCGCGCAGGAGCGCCTCGAAGCGGTCGCCGAGCACGCGCCAGTCGTAGCGCGCCTCGGCGAGGCGGCGGGCGTTCGCGCCGAGCGAGGCCGCGCGGCCGGGGTCGCGGAGGAGCGCGATGGTGGCGGCCGCGAACGAAGCCGGGTCGTCGGCGAGGACCAGGTGCTCGCCGTCGCGGACGACCGCGCCCTCGGCGCCCATCGTCGTGGAGACGATCGCGCGGCCGGACGCGAGCGCGTCGAGGACCTTCAGGCGGATCCCCGCGCCGCTGAGGATCGGGATGACGACGACCGAGGCGCGCTCGAACCACGGCCCGAGCTCGGGGACGCGACCGGGAAGCTCGACGCGGTCGTCGGCCGCGGCGAGCCGCCGGACGTCCTCCGGCGCCCCGCCGCCCACCGCCAGCAGGCGCGCCTCGGGCACCTCGTCGCGGACGCGCGGCCACACCTCGCGCAGCAGCCAGCGCAGGCCCTCGGCGTTGGGCGGCCAGGACATCGTCCCGGTGAAGACCAGCGCCGGCGGCGCGCCCTCGGGCAGCGGGCCGGGATGCAGCGCGCTCGTGTCGACGCCCGACGGGATCGCCTCGACGCGCGTCGGCGTCTCGCGCTCGAGCAGCTCCGCGTCGTGCTCGCTCACGGTCACGAGCGCGTCGTACTCGGGGAAGCGCCGGAGGTCGTACCGGCGCCAGCGCCGCGCCTCGCCGGCGAACGCGGCGGAGCGGGCGCGACCCGCGCTCGCCGCCCGCGCCCGGTTCTCGTAGTACGACCAGGTGATGTTCTCGAGCGTCAGCACGCGCTTCGCCGCGCCGGCGTCGAGACGCCGGATCCAGTCCGCCGCCCAGTCGTGGTTGACGTTGACGACGTCGAACGGCCCGCTCGGGACGAGCGGCCCGAGCGCCGTCCAGAAGACGTCGACCTGCCACGCGACGAGCGGCTCGCGCGCCGCGGCGGCGACGAGGCCGGGGCGGCGGCGCAGGAGATCGAGCGTCTCCCGCACGCGGGACGGCGGCCGCTCGTAGGCGCGCAGGTCGACGCCGCGCTCGCGCAGCCGGCCCGCCCCCTCGCGCTCGTCCGGGTGGACGGGCGCCACGACGACCGCCTCGTGCCCCGCCGCCAGCAGCCGGTCGAGCATGTGCCACTGCCGGATCCCGCCGCCCGCGCCGAGCGACGACGGCAGCTCGGGCGTCAGCCAGAGGACCCTCACGGCGGCGGCTCCGGCGCCGCGCCGAGAAGCGAGCGGACCGCTTCGCGAAGCGACGTCGCGTCGCGCCCCAGCCACACCGTGCGCGCCCCGGCCCGCCGCCCCGCCTCCACGTCGCTCGCCGCGTCCCCGATCATCACGCTCCGCGAGAGGTCGATCCCGTGCTCGCGGGCGGCCTGCACGAGCATCGCGGTGCCCGGCTTGCGGCAGTCGCAGGTGTCGCGGTCGTGGGGGCAGTGGTAGTAGGCGTCGACGCGCGCGCCCTCGGCGGCGAGCAGCTCGTCGAGGCGGCGATGGACGGCGGCGAGGTCCTCCTCGGTCATCCGGCCGAGTGCGATCCCGCGCTGGTTCGTCACCACGAGCACCGGGATCCCGCGGTCGTTCAGCTCCCGGACCGCCTCCGCCGCGCCCGGCAGCAGCACGACATCCTCCGGCCGCTCGATGTACGCGCCCTCGGGCGCCTTGACGTTGATCGTCCCGTCGCGGTCGAGGAACGCGGCCTCGACGCCGGTCACGACGCGAACAGCGCGCGCTCGACGAGCTCGCACGCGGTGTGGCACAGGAGCATGTAGCCCTCCTGGATCCTCGCGGTGCTGTCGCTCGGGATCCGCACGGAGACCTCGACCAGCGAGGCGAGCTCGCCGCCGCCGGCGCCGGTGAACCCGACCGTCCGCACGCCGAGCTCCGCTGCCGCGCGGGCCGCCTCGAGCACGTTCGCCGACCCGCCGCTCGTGGAGAGGGCGACGAGGACGTCGCCGCGCGACGCGAGCCCCCGGAGCTGCCGCGAGAACGTCTGCGCGTACTCGTAGTCGTTGCCGATCGCGGTGACCGACGAGATGTTGTCGCTCAGCGACAGCGCCGCCAGCGGCGCGCGGTCGAGCTGGAAGCGGCCGACGAGCTCGGCGGCGAGGTGCGTCGCGTCGGCCGCGCTGCCGCCGTTGCCGCAGAAGAGCACCTTCCCGCCCTCGCGCAGCGACGCGGTCATCAGCTCGGCGACCCGCTCGGTCAGCGCCACGAACTCGTCGTCGAGGAGCGCCTGCTTGACCTCGATGCTCGCCGCGATCGCGGCCCGGACGTCGCTCACTCGAACCCCCAGGTCGTCAGCCCGTCGAAGGTGAACTCGAACTCGGTCACCGCCGCGCCCATCGCGATCAGCCGGTCGGCGACGCGGTGCTTGAGGTGGAACGGGCAGAAGAAGAGCATGTAGCCGCCGCCGCCCGCGCCGGTGACCTTGCCGCCGCGCGCGCCGTGCTTCAGCGCCTCGTCGTAGGCCTCGTCGATGAAGTCGGTCGAGATCCGCGGCGACATCTGCTTCTTGAACTGCCACGCCGTCCCGAGCAGCGAGCCGAACTCGTCGAGCCGCCGGCGCAGCAGCGCGTTCTTCATCTCGACGGCGAGGTCCTTCTGCTTGCGCAGCCCCTCGAGCGCGCCCGCCTCGCCGCCCTCGAAGCGCTTCGTCTGGTCGTCGATGATGTGGTCGCCCTGCCGCGTGCGCCCGGTGTAGGCGAGGAGCATGTTGTGCTCGAGCTCGTGGATCACGTCGGCCGGGATCCGCAGCGGGTTGACGATGACGTGGTCGGCGCCGAACTCGATGAAGTTGAAGCCGCCGAACGTCGCTGCGTACTGGGCCTGCAGGCCGCCCTTGATGCCGAGGTCGTCGCGCTCCAGCGTGTACGCGAGCTCCGCGATCTCGTAGTCGGTGAGTGGCAGTCCGTGGAAGCCGGTGAGCAGCCCGATCAGCG
>DASZDF010000336.1:0-3763 GCA_035942275.1 Solirubrobacteraceae bacterium
CCGCTCCATGTACGCGCCGATCACGTCGTCGAGGAAGTCGATGTCGTTGTAGGCGGCGGTGCCGAGGATCACGCGGGCCGCGCCCGCCCGCAGCGCGTCGCGCACGGCGGGCAGCGTGCGCAGCCCGCCGCCGTACTGCACAGGTACTGGAAGCTCGCCGGCGATCCGCTCGAGGTGCGCGATCGACTGCGGCGTCCCGCTCCGTGCACCGTCGAGGTCGACCACGTGCAGCCACCGCGCACCGGCCTCGACCAGCGACCGCGCCGCCTCGAGCGGGCTGTCGGCGTAGACGGTCTTGTCGTCGAAGTCGCCCTGGACGAGGCGGACCGCCTGCCCCTCGGAGATGTCGACCGCCGGGTAGAGGATCACGCCGTCGCGACCCCCGAGCAGACGCGCACGAAGTTCGCCAGGACCCGCAGGCCGTTGGCCGACGACTTCTCCGGGTGGCACTGCGCGCCGAACACGTTGCCGCGCTCGACGAAGGAGACGAAGGGGCCGCCGTACGAGCCGGTGCCGAGCACGACCGAGTCGTCGGCGGGCTCCGGCGCGAACGAATGCACGTGGTAGAAGGCCGCCTCGTCCGGCAGGCCCTCGACCAGCGGCGAGGAGCGCGTCCAGCGGACCATGTTCCACCCGATGTGCGGGAGCTTCAGCCCGTGCGCGTCCAGCTTCACCACGCGGCCGGGCAGCAGCCCGAGCCCCTGCTCGCCCTCGTGCTCGTCGGAGGACTCGAAGAGCAGCTGCATCCCGAGGCAGAGCCCCATCACCGGCACCGACGCCGAGCGGATGGCGTCGTCGAGCCCCAGCGCCCGCAGCCGCCGCATCGCCTCGGGGAACGCGCCGACGCCCGGCACGACGACCCCCTCCGCCGCCTCCAGGTCGGCCCGCTCGGCGGTCAGGCGCGCGTCCGCGCCGACGTGCTCGAGCGCCTTCTCGACGCTGCGCCGGTTCCCCATCCCGTAGTCCACGATGGCGATCACCGGAGAACGCCCTTCGTCGACGGGATGCCCTCCTCCCGCGGATCGATGGCGACCGCCTGACGCAGCGCCCGCGCGAACGCCTTGAACGCCGCCTCGATCATGTGGTGCGCGTTCGTGCCGTTCTCCAGCACGAGATGGACCGTGAGGAAGGCGGTGCTGGCGACCGCGCGGAAGAACTACTCGGTCAGCTCGTGGTCGAACGTGCCGGTCGAGCCGGGCGGGAGCGTCCCGTTGAAGACGAGCAGCGGCCGGCCCGAGATGGCGAGCGCGCACGACGCCCGCGCCTCGTCCATCGGGATGACGGCGTGGCCGTAGCGCGTGATCCCGCTGCGGTCGCCGAGCGCGGTGTCGAGCGCCTGCCCGATGGCGAGCCCGGTGTCCTCCACGGTGTGGTGGGCGCCGGTGTCGAGGTCGCCCTCCACCCGCGCCTCGAGATCGAGGCCGCCGTGGCGGGCCAGCAGGTCGAGCATGTGGTCGAGGAAGCCGACGCCGGTCAGGCGCGCGCCCTTCCCCGAGCCGTCGAGCCCGATCGCGACCGACACGTCGGTCTCCTTGGTCCTGCGGTGGATCTCCGCCTGTCGCCCTGTCATCGCGGCCCGCCATTCTTCCTTGCTTCCATCGAGCGCGCGTGGAGCTCGAAGCCCTCGGCCCGCGCGATCGGCGCGCCGGCCCGTGCCAGCGCGGTCGCCGCGGGCCCGATGTGGACCTCGGTCATCCGCCGGCGGAAGTGCCGCACCGACAGCGCGGACCCGAACCGCGCCGAGCCGCCGGTGGGCAGCGAGTGGTTGGAGCCGGCCACGTAGTCGCCGAACGCGGTCCCGCCGTTGACGAACACGCAGCCCGCCCGGGTGACCCGCGGCGCGAGCGACGCCGCCTCGCGCCCCATGAGCTGGAGGTGCTCGGGGGCGAACGCCTCCGCGACCGCCAGCGCCTCCTGCACGCTCGCGACCTCGACCAGCGCGGCGACCGCGTCGCCCTCGCCGCTCAGCCGCAGCTGCGCGAGGTCGAGCAGAGCTGTCTCGGCCGTGGCGAGGGCGACGATCGTCCCCTCGCCGTGCTCGGCCTGGGCGAGGAGGTCGGCGACGACGTGCTCTGGATCCGCCCCGGCGTCGGCGACCACGAACACGTCGCTGGGCCCGAGGAACCCGTCGATGCCCACGTCGCCGGACACGAGCCGCTTGGCCTCCTGCACGTGCAGCCCGCCCGGGCCGGCGATGACGTCGGCGCGAGCGATCGACTCGGTCCCGTACGCGAGCGCCGCGATCCCGTGCGCGCCGCCGAAGCGGTAGACCTCGTCGACGCCGCACAGCGCGCACGCGGCCAGGACGACCGGGTGGGCGCGGGGCGAGACGACGACGATCTCCTCGACGCCCGCGACGCGGGCCGTCACCGCGCCCATCAACACCGTGGAGGGATACGGGTTCCGCCCACCGGGCGCGTAGATCGCCGCGCGGCGGACCGGCAGCTCGCGCACGACGATCCGCTGACCCTGCGGCAGGTGCAGGTCGGCGTCGTCGCCGAGCGACGCGCCCGCCACGGCGGCGATGTTCGCCATCGCGACCTCGATCCCGCAGCGCAGGTCGTGGCGCAGCCCGGCCGCCGCGGCGTCGAGCTCCTGCGGCGCGACCCGCAGCGGCGGCCCGACGCCGTCGAACCGCCGCGCCAGCGCGGCCAGCTCCGCGTCGCCGCCCGCGCGCACCGCGTCGACGATCGCGACGACCTCGTCGCGCACGGAAGCGCCGCCGGGGACGAGCGAGCGGATCTGCGCGACGGCGGCCTCGGGATCGTCGCCGCGCAGGCGCTCAACCCGCACGGACGCGCCCCACCAGCTCGTCGATCGCCGCGGCCTTCAGCTTGTGCGCGACCGGGTTGGCGATCAGCCGCGCGGTCGCCTCGAAGATCATCTCGCGCTAGACGAGCCCGTTCTCGCGCAGCGTCGTGCCGGTCGCCGTGAGGTCGACGATCGCCTCGGCGAGGCCGGTGAGCGGCGCCAGCTCGACCGAGCCCTTGACCTCGACGATCTCCGCCTGCCGGCCGGTGCGCTCGAAGTACGCGGCGGCGACCTTCGGGTACTTCGTCGCGACGCGGACCATCCCCAGGCGCCGCAGCGCCTCTTCGGTCGGATCCGGGCCCTCGACCGTCGCGAGGATCATCCGGCAGCGCCCGTAGCCGAGGTCGCGCAGCTCGTAGACCTCGCGCTCGGCCTGCTCGACGAGGACGTCCTTGCCGGTGATCCCGATGTCCGCCGCGCCCGCCTCCACGTAGGTCGGGACGTCGCTGGGGCGCATGGTCACGATGCCGGCGTCCTCGAAGAGCAGCTTGCGGTCGTTCGCGCGCACCTCGGCGGTGTCGACGCCGAGGGAGTCGAGGAGGTCGAGCGTCTCCCGCAGCAGCGCGCCGCGCGGGACGGCGATCCGCAGGCCGTTGAGCGCCATCTAGAGCCGCTCCTCGCCGGTGAGCGCGACGTGCAGCGAGTCGACCGTCAGCGCGAACCCGACCGCGGGCAGCGGGCGGCCGAAGCGCCCGAGCAGGTCGTCGTAGCGCCCGCCGCCGCCGATCGGCTGCCCCATCGCCGGGTCGTAGACCTCGAACACCGCTCCCGTGTAGTAGGAGAGGTCGCGCACCAGCCCGAGGTCGAAGATCACCCGCTCGCGCACCGCGTCGGGCAGCAGCCGGAGCACGTCGCGCAGCCCGGCCGCCTCGGGCACGAGCACGTCCTCGCCGCCGCGCAGCTGCGGCACGGCGAGCAGCCGCTCGCGATCCTCCGGCAGCAGCTCCAGCTC
>DASZDF010000337.1:0-2080 GCA_035942275.1 Solirubrobacteraceae bacterium
CGCCGGGACGCCGTGGCAGCGTGCGGTCTGGGCGGCGCTGCTCGAGGTGCCCTACGGCGAGACGATCACGTACACGGAGCTGGCCGTGCGCGCCGGCCGGCCCGGCGCCGCGCGGGCGGCCGGCGCCGCGAACGGCCGCAACCCGATCTCGATCCTCATCCCGTGCCACCGTGTCGTGGGCACGGGCGGCGCGCTCACCGGCTACGCCGGCGGCGTCGGCGCCAAGGCCGCGCTGCTCGCCCTCGAGCGAGACGCGCGTAGCCGAGGGCCATCGCCAGGTTCCCCGCGCCCGCGAGCCACAGCCCCGCGCGCGCGCCGGGCCGCGTGAACGCGGGCGACGCCGACCACAGCACGTCGGTCGCGATCTCGGTGCCCCGCAGCCACGCGAGCGCCCACCAGTCACGCTCGTCGCCCCGCCGCGCGGCGACGACGTGCGCCGCGGCGAACGTGAGCCAGACCGGGCCGAGGCGCTGGAACAGCCGCTCGGCGTCGGAGCTCGGCTCCTCGTGGCCGCGGACGGCGAGCGTCCTGCGCGGCGCGAGCAGCGCACCGGAGCCGAGCGCGAGGTCGAAGGCGATCATCGACCGGTTCTGGAGCTCGAGGAGCTCCTCGAACGTCACCCGGTCGCCTTCAGCGCGTCCATGATCGTGCGCAGCTCGGCGAGGACCTGCTTCGTGGCCGCGCGCTGGTCCTCGGAGCGGGCGACCATCATCGCGGCCTCGCACATCGAGCCGAAGAGCATGTTGGCGAGCGGCTCGACCGGCCGGGGCGCGAGGTGGCCGTCGTGGATGAGCGCCTCGATCCCCTGGTGGAGCTGCACGAGCGCGTAGCGCCCCTCGACCTCGCGCATCGTCTCCCACCCCAGCACCGACGGCGCGTCGAGCAGCGTGATGCGCTGCACGCCGGGGTCGAGCGACGCCTCGAAGAACGCCTGCGAGGCGGCGAAGAACCCGTCCCACGTGCCCTTCTTGCGGGTGAAGGCGTCGTGCTGGATCTTCGCCAGGCGCTGCTGCTCGCGCTCGTAGACGGCGAGGAACAGCTCGCGCTTGCCGCCGAAGTGGTGGTAGAGCGCGCCCTTGGTGACCCCCGCGCCGCGCACGACGTCCTCGAGCGACGTCGCCGCGTAGCCGTCGGCCGCGAACAGGCGGCGGGCGACGTCGAGCAGCTCGGACGTCGTCGCATCGGAGCGTTCCTTCTGGGTGCGCACCGGCATGCGGCGGAAGATATCCACGTTGACTTACGTACCCGAAGTATGTAAGAACCGGACATGACCCGAGATGAGATGGCCGCCGTCCTCGCGCGCTACGCCGAGGCCAAGAACCGCCACGACGTGGACGCCGCGCTCGACGCGTGCACCGAGGACTGCTTCTACGAGAGCGTCGGGCTGGGCGCGCGGATCGAGGGCCGCGACGCGCTGCGCGCGTTCTACACCGACCTCTTCACCCAGCTCCCGGACTACTTCGGCCGCTTCGACGGCGTCGCCTACGGTGACGAGAGCGCGGCCGTCTGGGGGCACTGGGGCGGCACGACCGCCGACGGCCGGCGCGTCGAGGTGCCGGTGACCTTCGTCTGCACGTTCCGCGACGGCCTGATCGCGAGCGACGTCGGCTACTTCGACGCGGCGACGCTGGCCGAGCAGGCGGGGCTGCCGCTGACGGCGCTGCGCCCGTCGCCCGCGGGCGCCTTCGTCTCGGAGTTCGCCCGGGTCTGGGCCGCGCCGCGGCCCGAGCTCTTCCCGCCCCTCCTCCAGCCGGACGCGGTCACGCGGTGGCCGGGCGTCGGCGAGGTGCGCGCCGACCAGTACCCGGAGCACATCGAGCGGATCCTCGGGCTCTTCGGAGATCTCTCCCTCGAGGTCGTCGACCACGCGGCGACGGCCGAGGGCGTGATGATCGCGTGGCGCGCCCGCGCGACGGTCGGCGGCGAGGCGCGCTCGTGGACCGGCGTGGACCGGTTCGTGCTCCGGGACGGGCGCGTCGCCGGCGGGGAGATCACGTTCGACACCGCGATCGTGGCGGAGGCGCTCGAAGGGGCCGCGGCGTGACACGCTTCGCGCCCCTTGACCCGGACGACCCTGGGG
>DASZDF010000338.1:0-3828 GCA_035942275.1 Solirubrobacteraceae bacterium
GCGAGCACGAGCAGCGCGCTGACGGCCGTGGCGACGGCGACGGGAAGGGCGAGACGGCGGGGGATGGCGCGCGCTGCGCGCGTGGCTGACCGAAGTCCGGCGGCGGTGGACATAAGCGCGACTTCTACGCGATGCCCCGGACTCCTTCCCGCTCGGCGCGCCCCGCCTCGCGGTCCTCCCGCCCCGCCGCGACGACCTCCTTGAACGACCGGAACCTGAAGATGAAGAAGAGCGCGGCGAAGCCCACGCCGAGGCACGCGACGGCGATCGCGATCTGCTGCCCGACGGAGTACGCGGCCACCGTGGCGCCGGTGGCGGTGCCCGCGAAGACCTTCACGAGCAGAGCCTGCTGCACCCCCGCCCCGCCCGGCGTGAACGGCACCACGGCGGCGACCGCGTTGACGCCCAGCACGAGCAGGACGTTCTTCACCGACCCGCCGACGTTGAACGCCTCGAGCAGGAACCAGAACGCCGTGAAGCGGAACAGCCAGCCGGCGAACTGCACGAGCCAGACCTCGCGGAAGTAGCGCCGCCGGTCCCACAGGATCGTCAGGCCCTGGCGCACGCGCGTCCAGAACGCCTTGACCCGCGCGGAGAGCAGCGCGAACCCGACGAGGGCGGCGAGCGCGAGCAGCGTGAGCAGGAAGAGCGTGAACCGCGGGTGCCCCGCGAAGAACTGGAGGTCGAACGCGGGGATCTCGCTGAAGTCCGGCGGCTTCGGGAAGACGCCCTGCGTGAAGGCGAAGGTGAGGATGAAGACCGCCATCGTCAGGTCGAAGACGTTCTCGACGAACAT
The DNA here is from genome assembly GCA_035942275.1 of Solirubrobacteraceae bacterium. Taxonomy (GTDB): domain Bacteria; phylum Actinomycetota; class Thermoleophilia; order Solirubrobacterales; family Solirubrobacteraceae; genus CADCVT01. The sequence goes on from DASZDF010000338.1 coordinate 797, forward strand.
CGCCGAGCCGACCGCCGGATAGCTCGAGTTCGGGACCGACGTCTTCGTGAGGAAGAGCTTGATGACGTCGCCGCCGCGCGCCGGGACCACCCCGTTGAACCCGTAGGCCGCGATGTAGGCGCCCCAGATGCGACGGAACTCGAAGCGCTCCGTCGGATAGGCGGCGCGCAGGACGTGGAAGAACGCGCGCGCCCGCAGCGACAGGTACGCGATGAAGGCCGCGAGCCCCAGGATGAGCGGGATCCACTGGATGCTCGCGATGCTCGACGCGAAGTCGCCGACGGCGTCGCCGAAGGACTCGATGCTGTCGCCGAGCGACGCGAACGGGAGGCTCGGAGGCACGCCGCTGAGCGTAGTCAGGTCAGGCCGACGTGAGGATGGCGCGCGCCGTCGTCTCGGGGTCGTCGACCATCGGGACGTGCCCGCAGCCCGGCAGCCAGAGGTGGCGCGCCTGCGGGATGGCCCGCCGGGCGCGCTCGGCCTGGCGCGGCAGGAGCAGCTTGTCCTTGTCGCCCCACGCGACGGTCACCGGCGGCGTCACGTCCGCGCCGCCGGTGAAGTGCCCCTCGTGCAGGGCCTCGGCGGTCGCGTCGAAGCCGCTGCTGCGCCGGAACGTCGTCACGGTGGCGACGGCCTCCTCCGGCGTCAGGCGCTCGCCGTGCTCCATGTACTGCCGGTTGGCCGCACGCCGGATCTGGGGACTCTGGAACAGCCTCTCGGCGCGGTCGCCGATGAGGTCCAGCGTCATGCGCGAGTTCTTCAGCGAGCGCTTGCAGTACGCCCGCTCCCACCGGTTCCAGAACCCCGTCGGGCACAGCGCGCAGGCGCTGAGCGTCCGCCCCAGCTTGTTGAGCTCGAGCGTCACCCAGCCGCCCATGCTGAACCCGGCGACGTGCGCGCGCTCGAGGCCGAGCTCGTCGAGGAAGGCCGCGACGCTGTCGGCGAGGCGCGCCGGCGTCGGGTGCTCGACGTCGGGCGGCGACTCGCCGAACCCCGGCAGGTCGATCGCGATGACCTCCCGCTCGCGCTCGAGCATCGGCAGGACCGGCGCCCAGACGCCTCGGAAGCTTCCGAAGCCGTGGATGAGGACGAGCGGCTCGCCGCTGCCGCTGCGGTCGTGTGCGAGGGTCATGCCTCGACAGTGTGCCCCGCGTCGCGCAGCGCCGCCGCCGCGTCCCGCAGGCGCTCGTCGCGGACGAGGATGACGTCGGTGTCGTAGGTCGCGAGCGGCATGACCGAGATCCTCGCGTCGGCGAGCGCCCCCGCGAGGTCCGCCATGACGCCGGTCATCTCCAGCGCGAGCGGCCCGGCGACCTCGAGCGCCCGCCACCCGTGCTCGGCGACGACGCCCTTCGGCACGGCCTCGACCGGCGCGACGAGGCTGAGCTCGTCGGCCCGGCGGATCGCCGCCGCGAGGGGCGGCCGGAGGCGGAACCAGTCGGGCAGCTCCTCCGCCCCCTCGAGGCGGCAGAGGGCGAACGTGCCGGGGAGCGCGCGCAGGTGCATCGCGGCACCGTAAGGGTTCCTCGCGGGGTGCGCCGGCACCAATAGAAAGCGCCCTCATCGAGGAGGGCGCTTGATCTTGCTCGACACCCGTGAGAACGCGGGCGTGTTGACGGTCCTGACCGTCCGCTGAAGCGGTTGGCCTATGTCCGTGCCGTTGTTTCTACCACTCGTGCGGTCTGTGTCAAGGCCGGATTCCGGTCGGTTATGGAACCTGACGTTCAGTCGCTACCGGAGCCGCACGATGCGGTCGTCGCCGCGCCGCGGATCGCCGCGGCCGTCGCGGTTCGAGGTCGCGATCCACAGCGCGCCGCCGGGGGCGACGACGACGGTCCGGATCCGCCCGTAGCGGTCGCGCAGCAGCCGGCGCGGGCGGCCCGCGCGGGTCCCGCGCAGCGGCACCCGGTAGAGCGAGCGGCCGGCCAGCGCGGCGACGTAGAGCGACCGGCCGCGGATCGCGGCGCCGCTCGGCGACGCGTCGCCGGTCGACCACGTCACCTTCGGGTTGGTGAAGCGCCCGCCACGCGTGCCGCCGCGGCCCTCCACGGCAGGCCAGCCGTAGTTGCGCCCGCGGCGGATGAGGTTCACCTCGTCGAGTCGGTTCTGGCCGAACTCGGTCGCCCACAGCCGGCCCGCGCGGTCGAAGGCAAGGCCCTGCACGTTGCGGTGGCCCAGCGACCACACGAGCGAGCCGGGGAACGGGTTGCCGCGCGGGACGCTCCCGTCGGGCGCGATCCGCAGGATCTTCCCGCCGAGCGAGTCGCGCCGCTGGGCGCGGCCCGAGCCCGCGGCGTCGCCGGTGCCCGCGTAGAGCATCCCGTCGGGCCCGAAGGCGAGTCGGCCGCCGTTGTGGACCTCGCTCGCCGGGATGCCGGTGACGACGGGGCGCACGCGCCCGCCGATCCGGAAGCGCACGATCCGGTTGTCGGTGCGCGTCGTCAGGTACGCGTAGACGAGCCGGTCCTGCGCGTAGCGCGGCGAGACGGCGAGCCCGAGCAGCCCGCCCTCCCCGCGGTCGGCGACCCCGGGGACGCGCATCACCACGCGCTTGCGCCGCGTCCCGCTCGAGATGCGGACGATCGTCCCGCGCGCGCGCTGCGCGACCAGCGCGTCGCCGCCGGGCAGGAACGCGATCCCCCACGGGACCGCGAGGCCGGTCGCGACGTTCCCGGACGGCCGCTGGGCGGCGGCGTCGACGCCGAGGGCGCCGAGCGTGAGGGGGATCAGGAGCAGGCGTCTGCGCACCCGCCCCAGTGTGCTGGAACCGGCGGCGCGAACCCGCGCTAGCCTGAACGCCGGTGTTCAGGGGGAGGACGATCGGACTGGTGGCGGCGGTGCTCGTGGCGCTCGCCGCGCCCGCGCCGGCGACGGCGGAGATCCGCGCGGGCGTCGGCGTCGTGGACGCGAGCTGGCACGTCGGCGCGGCCGCCGGCCAGTACGCCAGCGAGCGCTGGGAGGGCGACGAGATGGACCCGCACCTCCACCAGTTCCGCCGCTCGCCGTCGCACGGCATCCAGTCGCGCCTGCAG
>DASZDF010000339.1:0-4089 GCA_035942275.1 Solirubrobacteraceae bacterium
GCGCGGGCGCCAGCGCGTCGAGCGCCGCCCGCGACCGCGGCCCGCGCCGCGCGAGCGCGGTCGCGCCGCCGTGGACGAGGTCCTGCAGCGCCGAGCGCGTCTCCGCGTCGAGCGTGTTGACGATCTGGTCGAGCTCGACGATCCCTCCGACGTCCTGCGCGCCGATCGCCCCGCCGTCCGGGATCTCCGCCGCGTCGTTGCGGCCCGGGTGCAGCGCGACCGTCCGCCCCGCGACGCTCGACAGCGACGTCGAGCGGATCTGCACGGTCGTCCCGCGATGGAGCGGGTCGAAGTCGGAGTCGTCGATCCGCAGCACGATCCGCGCGCGGTTGCGGTCGTCGAGCTCGATCGACTCGACCTCGCCGATCGACACGCCGCCGACCTTGACGAGGTTCCCCTTGACGAGCTGCCCCGCGTCGGGCGCGACCGCCACGACGCGGTACGAGCCGCCCGAGCCGAGCAGCACCGCCACGACCGCGACGGTCGCGGCGAGCAGCACGGCCAGGGCGATCGCTCGGCGCAGCCCTCCCACGGCGCGCCGCTACGCCGCCGCGCCCACGCGCCGCTCCGCGACCCGCGCGGGCGGGAACTCCCGCAGCAGCGACGGCAGGAGCGGCAGCAGGCGCCGCACCGCGCCGGTCGACGCGCCGAGCAGGCGCTCGCGGCGCGGCCCCCACGAGAACCTGTAGCGCTCGCGCAGCACCGCCGGCGTGAGGCCGACCGTCGCGAGGTTCAGCAGCTCGACCGCCGGCCGCGCCGCGGGCTTCAGTGGGCGGGGCATCCGCGGGTCGACGATCGACCGGGCGATCGCGCGCGAGTCGTCGGTGACCGTGCACTCCTCGTGCACCCACTCGTCGAACCACGTCATGAACCGCGGCCACGTCGACGGCCAGTGCCCCTCCGGCACGCCGCACATCACCGCGAAGCGCTGCTGCTCTTCGTAGTAGGCGGCGAGGTCGCGGGCCGGCAGCGGCCCGACGTAGCGCGTGTAGACGAGGACGGACGACTCCACGAGCGTCGCCCAGACCCACAGCAGGAGGTCCGGGTCCCAGGCGCGGTACGACTCGCCGTCCGGGCGCGAGCCCTTCACGGGCCCATGCGCGCGCTTGAGCTGGGCCGCCGCGCGCTGACACGTCTCCGTCGAGCCGAACGTGATGCGCGTGACGAGGTCGAGCGTGCGGTACAGGCGCCCCCAGGGGTCGGTGTCGTAGTTCGAGTGCTGCACGACGCCCGCGGCGACCGACGGGTGGGCGACCTGGAGGACGAGCGCGCGGCCGCCGCCCGCGAGCAGCACGGCTTCGCGGTTGACCCTCCACGTCACCGTGTCCGGGCCGAAAAGCCCGACGTCGGTCATGGGCGAACGGTACCGTTCGCGCATGTCGCAGGACGCGGGTCTCTTCGGCCCGGGCAGCGTCACCTGGCGGGTCCACTCGCATCCGGCGATGCTCATCGGTGGGCTGCGCGCGCTGATGCTCCAGGCGCTCCACCCGCACGCGCTCGCCGGCGTCGTGCAGCACTCGGACTTCCGGGAGCGGCCGATGCACCGGCTGCGCCAGACCGCGACGTACGTCGCGACGACGACGTTCGGGACGACGGAGCAGGCGCGCGCCGCCGGCGAGCACGTGCGCCGCGTGCACACGCACGTCAACGGCATCGACCCGGTCACCGGCGCCCGCTACAGCGCGGAGGACGTCGACACGCTCCTGTGGGTCCACTGCGTCGAGGTCCACTCGGTCCTCGTCGCCGTGCGCGGCTACGGCGTGAAGCTGAGCGACGCCGACCAGGACGCGTACCTGGGCGAGAGCGCGCGCGTCGCCGAGCTGGTCGGGATCCCGCCCGACCGCGTCCCCGCTTCGCGCGCGGACATGCGCGAGTACTTCGCCGCGATGCTCCCGCACCTGTGCGTCTCGTGGGAGGCCAAGCAGACGATCGACTTCGTCGCCTCGCCGCCACTGACGCGCGAGCTGCTGCCTTATGCCGCCCCGCTGAAGGTCGTCGCCAGCGCCGCCGTCGGCCTCATGCCGCGCCACCTCCGGCGCCTGGCCGGCATCGACCGCATGTGGGTCGCCGACGCCGCCACGTTCGCCTCGGTCGGCGCGGCGGTTCGCGTCCTCGCGGCCGGCATGCGCATCCCGTTCGCCGAGCAGGTGGGCGAGCGCGCGATGCAGCAGCTCGTCGGCGGCGCCGGCTTCCGTCGCGCGGCCTAGCCGCGGGCAGGCCGCGCCCGCGGCGTTGACGTGTGGCTCAAGCTCCGCCGCCTGTATGCGATAACATACGATTGTAATGGCAGCGACGGCCGAAGCCGCCCCGACGATCGGGCCCCGCCTGCGCGCGCTGCGCGAGGGGATGGACCTGAGCCTGCGCGACCTCGCGGAGCGCTCGGGGGTGAGCGCGCCGATGCTGAGCCAGGTCGAGCGCGGCGAGACGAGCCCGACGCTCGCGGTCGCGGGCCGGATCGCGGCGGGCCTCGATCTCTCCCTCAGCCAGCTCCTGCGCCTCGACGAGGGGCCTCCGGTCACGGTCGTGGGGGCCGCCGATCCCAAGCCGTCGCGGGAGCGCAGCGGTCATCGCACCGAGGTCCTCACTCCCTCGCTCCCCGGCCAGCGGGCCGAGCTCAGCCGCCACACGCTGAGCGCCGGCGCCGCGACCGGCGACCCGCAGGACCCGCCGCTCCACGAGCCCGGCGCCCGCGAGATCGCGCACGTCGAGTCCGGCACGGTCCTCCTGTGCATCGACGACGAGCGCCACGAGCTGCACGCGGGGGACACCGTCACCTTCGACGCCGACCTTCCGCACCACTTCGAGAACCCCGGCCCCGGCCCGGCGACCTTCCTCGCCGTCGTCGCCGCCGGCCTGAGGAGGAGCTGACCCCCCGATGCCCAAGACGCGGTTCGACCGGATCTGGGAGGCGCACGAGGTCGCGCCCGGCCTGATCTACATCGACCTGCACCTCGTCCACGAGGTCACGAGCCCGCAGGCGTTCGACGGCCTGCGCCTCGCCGGCCGCACGGTCCGCCGCCCGGACCGCACGCTGGCCACCGCCGACCACAACACGCCCACCGACGGCACGCCGGTTGCTTCCCTCATCCGCGACCAGCTCAGCCGTGTCCAGGTCGAGACGCTCGAGCGCAACTGCGAGGAGTTCGGCGTCCCCGTCTACTCGCTCGGCTCGGACCGGCAGGGCATCGTCCACGTCATCGGGCCGGAGCTGGGCGTCACCCAGCCGGGGATGACGATCGTCTGCGGCGACTCCCACACCGCGACCCACGGCGCGTTCGGCGCGCTGGCCTTCGGGATCGGCACGAGCGAGGTCGAGCACGTCCTCGCGACGCAGACGCTCGGGCAGAACAAGCCCCTTTCGATGCGGATCCTCTACACCGGCGCGCTCGGCCCGGGCGTGACCGCGAAGGACCTCATCCTCGGCACGATCGGCCAGATGGGCGTCGGCGGGGCGACCGGCCACGTCGTCGAGTACGCGGGCGCGGCGGTCGAGGCGCTGTCGATGGAGGGCCGGATGACCGTCTGCAACATGACGATCGAGGGCGGCGGGCGCGCGGGGATGATCGCGCCGGACGAGACGACGTTCGCGTGGCTGCGCGAACGCGGCGTCGAGGTCGACCCCGGGTGGAGCGAGCTGCGCACCGACGACGGCGCGGCGTTCGACCGCGAGATCAGCGTCGACGCGAGCGCCCTCAGCCCGCAGGTCACGTGGGGGACGACGCCCGAGATGGTCGTCGCGGTCACCGACTCCGTCCCCGAGCCGCGGACGCCCGGCGACGAGCGCGCGCTCGAGTACATGGCGCTCGAGCCGGGCACGCCGATGACCGACATCCGCCTCGACCGCGTGTTCATCGGCTCGTGCACGAACAGCCGGATCGGCGACCTGCGCGCCGCCGCGTCGATTATCGACGGCCGGCGCGTGGCGAAGGACGTCGTCGCGATGGTGGTCCCGGGCTCGCAGCAGGTCAAGGCGCAGGCCGAGGCCGAGGGCCTCGACGAGGTCTTCCGCGCCGCCGGGTTCGACTGGCGCGCGGCGGGCTGCTCGATGTGCCTCGGCATGAACCCGGACGTCGCCGCGCCCGGCGAGCG
>DASZDF010000340.1:0-11943 GCA_035942275.1 Solirubrobacteraceae bacterium
AGCGGCGATCGAGCGCGAGCTCGGCGCTGTGACCGACAACCCGCTCGTGTTACCGGACGACGGTGAGATCCTCTCCGGCGGCAACTTCCACGGCCAGCCGCTCTCGCTGCCGCTCGACCACCTGGCGCTGGCGCTCACCGAGCTGGCGTCGTTCTCCGAGCGCCGGACGTACGCGCTCCTCTCGCCGTCCTACGCCGGCCTGCCGCCGTTCCTCACGCCGCACCCCGGCCTGTCGAGCGGCCTGATGATCGCCCAGTACGCGGCGGCCGCGCTCGTCAACGAGTGCCAGACGCTGGCGCACCCCGCCGGCGCCTCCTCGATCCCCACCTGCGCGGGCCAGGAGGACTTCAACGCGATGGGCGCGTGGGCCGCGCTGAAGGCGCGGGCGGTCGTCGAGCACTGCGCGCACGTGATCGCGACCGAGCTCGTCTGCGGGTGCCAGGGCCTCGAGTTCCACCGGCCGCTGCGCTCGACGCCGGCGCTCGAGGAGGCGCTCGAGCGCGTGCGGGCGTACGTTCCCCGCGTGGAGGAGGACCGCTCGCTGTCGAAGGAGATCGCCGCGCTCGCGACGGCGATCCGGACCGAGAGCCTGTTCCGGTGACCGAGCTGCGCTGCCGCGGGTGGGTCCAGGAGGCCGCGCTGCGGATGCTCGAGAACAACCTGCATCCCGACGTCGCCGAGGATCCCGAGCGCCTCGTCGTCTACGGCGGGATCGGGAAGGCGGCGCGCAACCCGGAGGCGCTGGCGGCGATCAAGCGCGAGCTCGTGTCGCTGGCCGACACGGAGACGCTGCTGGTCCAGTCCGGCAAGCCGGTGGGGGTCGTCGAGACGCACGCCGACGCACCGCGCGTCCTCATCGCGAACTCGAACCTCGTCCCCGAGTGGGCGACGTGGGAGCACTTCCGGGAACTCGACGCCACCGGGTTGATGATGTACGGGCAGATGACCGCCGGCTCCTGGATCTACATCGGGTCGCAGGGGATCGTCCAGGGCACCTACGAGACGTTCGCGGCGATCGCCGACAAGCGCTTCGGCGGGACGCTCGCGGGCACGCTGACGGTCACCGCGGGCCTGGGCGGGATGGGCGCCGCGCAGCCGCTGGCGATCACGATGAACGGCGGCTGCGCGCTGTGCGTCGAGGTTGACCTGCGGCGCATCGAGCGGCGGATCGAGACGCGCTACCTGGACGAGCGCGCCGCGGACCTCGACGACGCGCTGCGCCGCCTCGACGCGGCGCGGGCGGAGCGGCGCGCGCTGTCGATCGGCCTCCTCGGCAATGCCGCCGAGGTCGTGCCCGAGCTCGTGCGGCGCGGCGTCCGCGTCGACGTCGTCACCGACCAGACGAGCGCGCACGACCCGCTCAACGGCTACGTCCCGGCGGGCCTCACGGTGGAGCAGGCCGAGGCGCTGCGGGAACGCGCGCCCGACGACTACCTGCGCCGCGTGGGCGACAGCGTCCTCGCGCACGTCGCGGCGATCCGCGAGCTCCAGGCCGCCGGCGCCGAGGCGTTCGACTACGGCAACGCGCTGCGCGGGCTCGCCGCCGAGCACGGCGACGAGGAGGCGTTCGCGTACCCCGGCTTCGTCCCGGCCTACGTGCGCCCGCTGTTCTGCGAGGGCAAGGGGCCGTTCCGCTGGGTGGCGCTGTCCGGCGACCCCGCCGACATCCACGCGACCGACGACGTGATCCTCGACCTGTTCGGCGAGCAGGAGAAGATCGCGCGCTGGACCGGGCTCGCGCGCGAGCGGATCGCGTTCCAGGGCCTTCCGGCCCGGATCTGCTGGCTCGGCCACGGCGAGCGGCATCGCGCCGGCCTCGCGTTCAACGAGCTGGTCGCGAGCGGCGCGGTCAAGGCGCCGATCGTCATCGGGCGCGACCACCTCGACGCCGGGTCGGTCGCCTCGCCGCAGCGGGAGACCGAGGCGATGGCCGACGGCTCCGACGCGGTCGCCGACTGGCCGCTTCTGAACGCGCTCGTCAACACCGCGTGCGGCGCGTCGTGGGTCTCGATCCACCACGGCGGCGGCGTCGGCATGGGCAAGTCGATCCACGCCGGGCAGGTCGTCGTCGCCGACGGGACGCCGGAGGCCGCGGAGCGCGTGCGGCGGGTGCTGACCGCGGATCCCGCGACGGGGGTCATGCGCCACGTGGACGCCGGCTACCCGGAGGCCGTCGACGCGGCCGAGCGCGGCGGGGTGCGGATCCCGATGCTCTGAGATGAGCGCGGTCTCCATCCACTCGGCGGCGCAGGTCCTGCGCCCTCCGTCCGCCGGCCTGCCGTACCTGCGCCGGCCGGAGGAGCAGACGCTCGAGCCCGGCGGCGTGCTGCTCGACGGCGCGACGATCGCCGCGCTCGAGAGCGACGCGGCCGCGCCGGTCCAGGTCGACGCTGCCGGCTGTGCGGTGGTCCCGGGCTTCGTCGACTGCCACACGCACCTGCCGTTCGCCGGCTGGCGCGCGCAGGAGTACGAGATGAAGGTGACCGGCGTGCCGTACGAGGAGGTCGCGCGCTCGGGCGGCGGGATCGCGGCGTCCGCCCGTGCCCTGGCCTCGGCCTCCGACGACGCGGTCGTCGCGCAGGCGCGCGGCCTGGCGGCGGAGATGCTCGCCCACGGCACCACCACGTTCGAGTGCAAGAGCGGCTACGGCCTGTCGGTCGAGGCGGAGCTGCGCGCGCTCGCGCTGGCGGAGCGCCTCGGGCGCGAGGTCGACCAGGCGACGGTGGCGACGGCGCTGCTCGCGCACGCGGTGCCCGCGGGCTTCGACGCCGACGCCTGGATGGACGAGGTCGAGGCCATGGCCCCGCGGGCCGCCGAACGCGCCCGCGCGCTCGACATCTACGTCGAGTCGATCGCGTTCCGCAACGAGCACCTGCAGCGGATGGGCGCGATCGCGCGCGAGCACGGCCTCGACCTGCGCGCGCACGTCGAGCAGTTCGCCCGGCACGGCAGCGTGCCGGTGGCGCTCGACGCGGGGGCGCGCTCCGTCGACCATCTGGCCGAGTGCGACGACGCGGACGTCGCGCTCCTCGCCGCGGCGGAGTGCGGCGCGGTCCTGCTGCCCGGGGCCGAGGTCATGGGGAACGAGCGCACCGCGCCCGGCCGCGACCTCGCCGACGCGGGCGCCATCTGCGTGCTCGGGACCGACTGCAACCCCGGCACGTCGCCGGTCGTCTCGCTCCCGCTGATCGTCGGGCTGGCCGTCCGCCGGTACGGGTGGAGCGCGCGCGAGGCGCTCGCGGCGGTCACGCTGAACGCCGCCTGGGTGCTGCGGCTGTCGGACGAGACGGGCTCGCTCGAGCCCGGCAAGCGCGCGGACGTGCTGCTGCTCGACGGCCCGGTCGAGCACGTCCCGTACCGGCTCGGGCACAACCCGGTCGCCGCGGCGTGGATCGCCGGGCGGTGCGTGTACGTCCGCCCGGATCAGGCGTGGCGGCTCGGGTGATCGACGCCGCCCGGTTCGACGTCCTCGGGAGCATCGGCGCGGGCCGGCGCGGCGTGACGCGCCTCGCGTGGACGCCCGGGCTGGCCGAGGCCGAGGCCTGGTTCCGCGCGGAGGCCGGCGACGCCGGGCTGACGTGCGAGCGCGACCCCGCCGGCAACCTGTGGGCCTGCCCCGCCGCCCCGCCACCCTGGTGGGCGGTCGGCTCGCACCTCGACACCGTCCGCGAGGGCGGCCGGTTCGACGGGGCGCTCGGCGTTGCCGCGGGGTTCGCCGTCGCGCGCCGGACGCCCGCGCCCGTCGCGGTCATCTCGTTCGCGGACGAGGAGGGCGCCCGCTTCAACACGCCGACGTTCGGGAGCCGCGCTCTCGTGGGAAGGCTCGACGTTCCCGCCCTCCTCGCGCGCCGCGACGCCGACGGGGTGACCCTGGAGGACGCGTTACGCGGGTTCGGCGTCGACCCGGGGGGCATCGCCGGCGCACCCGAGTGGCTCCCGCGCCTGCGCGGCTTCCTCGAGCTGCACATCGACCAGTCCCGGGCGGTCGCGGAGCTGGGCGTGCCGGTGGCGCCCGTCTCGCGGCTGGCGACGCGGACGCGCCTGCGCGCCGACGTCGAGGGCGCCGCCGACCACGCCGGTACGACGCCGATGGACGAGCGGCGCGACGCGCTCGCCGCGGCCGCGCGGCTGATCGTCGCGGCCACCGAGCCTGCGGACGACGGCGTCGTCGCGACGGCGACGCGGATCGTCGCGTCCCCGAACGCGCTCAGCACCATCCCGGCCGAGGTCGCTGTGTGGCTCGACGGCCGCGCGCCGCAGCCGGCCGCGGTGGACGCCTGGGTCGCCGGGGTCGAAGCACGGGCGGCCGCGCTGGAGCGCGTCGACGCGCGGGTGACGGTCGAGTCGCGCAGCGACGGCGTCGAGTTCGATGCGGCGGTGCGCGCCGCGCTCGGCGCCGCGTCCGGGGGCGCCCCGGAGCTCGTGTGCTTCGCCGGCCACGACGCGGGCGTGCTCGGGGAACGCGTGCCGAGCGGGATGCTGCTCGTGCGCAACAAGCGCGGGGTCTCGCACGCTCCGGACGAGGGGGTCGACCTCGCCGACGCGGCTGCGGGCGTCGACGCGCTGGTGCGCGCGGTGGAGGCGCTCGCGTGAGGCCGGTGGCGATCCCGGCGATGGTCAACGCGCACTCGCACGCGTTCCAGCGCGCGCTGCGTGGCGCCGGCGAGAAGCCGACCGGCGAGCACGACTCGTTCTGGACGTGGCGCGAGGTGATGTACGAGCTGGCCGGCACGCTCGACCCGGCGTCGCTGCGCGAGGCGTCGGCCGCGGCGTTCGCCGAGATGCGGGCCGCCGGCTACGGCGCCGTCGGCGAGTTCCACTACCTCCATCACCCGGACGGCATGACCGAGGCGGTCGTCGCCGGCGCCGGCGACGCCGGCCTTCCGCTCGTCCTGCTGCCGGCCGCGTACGCCCGCGGCGGCCACCCGCGCTTCCGCGACGACTCCCTCGACGGCTTCCTCGCCCGCGCGGAGCGGGTCGGAGCGGAGGGCGTCGCGGCGCACTCCGTCCGCGCCGTGCCGGCGGAGTGGCTCGCCGAGATCGCGCGCTACGCCGACGAGCGCGGGATCGTCCGCCACGTGCACGCGGCCGAGCAGCCGCGCGAGCTGGAGGAGTGCGCCGCCGAGCACGGCTGCTCCCCGATCGAGCTGCTCGACCGCACCGGCTTCCTCGGCCCGCGCACGAGCGTCGTGCACGCGACGCACGTCACCGACCGCGACGTCGCGCTGCTCGCCGAGACGCGGACGCTCGTCGTGATCTGCCCCACCACGGAGGGCAACCTCGGCGACGGGCACGCCCCGGCGCTGCGCCTGGCGGAGGCGGGCGTTCGGCTCGCCGTCGGCTCGGACTCGAACGTCCGCATCGACCCCTTCGAGGAGGTGCGCGAGCTGGAGACCGGCGCGCGCCGTCAGGCGCTTTCGCGCACCGCCCTGCTGGCGCGGACCGGCGACCTGTGGGGCGAGCTGGCGCGCAACGGCGCGGCGTCGCTCGGCCTCGACGCCCCCGGCGAGCTGGAGGTCGACCTCGACCATCCTCAGCTCGCGGGGCTCGCGCCCGAGGACCTGCCGTGGGCACTGGCGACCTGCGCGTCGGCGAGCGTCGTCCGGACGCCGCGCTGACGCTCAGAGGTCGTACGGGTAGCTGGTCAGCGTCTCGCTGCCGTCCTCGGTGATCAGCAGGAGGTCCTCGAAGCGGACGCCGCCGATCCCCGCGAGGCCCTCGATCCCGGGCTCGATCGCGATCACGTCGCCGGCCACGAGCGTCTCGCCGCCCGCCAGGCCGAGGCCGGGCGGCTCGTGCACCTCGAGCCCGACGCCGTGCCCGAGGCTGCAGTAGAACCCGTGGTCGAGCGTCTGGCCCGGCTCGCGTGTGCGCTGGGTCGGGTACCCCGCCCGCTCGACGATCTCCGCGGCGACGTCGTAGAGCGCCCTGCCCGAGATGCCGGGCCGCGCCGCGGCCCGGGCCGCCTCGAGCGCCTCGCGGACGACGTCGCGCAGCGCGGCGACCGCCTCCGAGACCGCCCCCCCGACGAAGGTGCGCGTCATGTCGGCCCAGCAGCCGCTCGCCTCGTCGCGGGGCCAGAGGTCGATCGTGATCGGCAGGTCGGCGGGCAGCGGCCCGAAGCCCGGGTCGTGCCCGCCGCCGGACAGGAGCGAGGTGACCATGATGTCCGGGGGCGCGGGCGCGCCCGCCGCGGCGCACGCCGCGCGGATCGCCGCGCGCACCGCCTCCGCCGTGAGCGGCTCGCCGTCGCGCTGCAGGACGCCCTCCCGCCGCTCCGCGCTGCGGACGAGCTGCTCGGCGACGGCCATCCCCGCCTCCGCGGCGCGCTGCGCGCGGCGGATGCCCTCGAGCTCCGCCGGCGTCTTGACCCGGCGCCTGGCCTCCACCGCACGCGCGTCGACCTCGATCGCGACGCCCGCCGCGCGCAGCCGGTCGGCGACCGCGACGGGCAGGTCGGCGGGGACGACGGCCGCGTCGATGCCCCACCGCTGCACGGCGCGAACGACGACCTCGAGCTCGGCCTCGTCGAGGGGCAGGCCCGCCTCGACGAGCTCGAAGAGCCCGAGCTCCTCGACCCGCAGCAGCTCTGCGTCCGGCAGCACCTCGGCGACCCGCGCCGCCTCGAGCGAGTTCGCGGTGAGCAGGGCGTGGCCGTCGCGCTCGACGAAGAGGAACGGGTCCAGGATCTCGAGCGGCACCTCGTGGCGCAGCGACGGGTACCGGATCGTGTCGCCGTACATGAGGACCGCCGGCACGGCGCTCACGCCCCGACGGCGCGCTCGAGGAACTCGACCTGGTCGCGCGAGAGGAGCTCGAACCCCTCGCCGACGTAGACGTCGAAGTGGTTGAGCCCCGGGTAGGTGCGCAGCTCGCCGCGCGGGGCGGCGCGTGCGACGCGCTCCGCCGCCGCGTGGCTCACGCCGGTGGCCTCCGCGACCACCTGTACGAGCACCGGACACCCGACCCGCGGCGCCGCGCGCCCCGGTCGGTGCAGGCCGAGCCGCAGCGCCACGCGCGCCGCGACCTCGTTGCGCCATGTCGACCCCGGGGGCACCATGAACGGGATCGACTCCCACACGTGCGCGTCGGCGAGCATCGCGTAGCCGCCGCGCGGGGCGGTGACCGGCACCATCAGCGGCGGCCGCCCGCGCCGCCGGCGGATCTCGTCGCGGACGCCGTCGACCGTCAGCCGCGCGGCGATCCGCGGGGGCGTGAACCGGGTCTGGGCGAGGCCGTCCATGAACGGGCACTGCGCGACGACCGCCGCGACGTCCCCGTCGCGCGCCGCCGCGTCGATCACGTGGCCGCCCGAGAACGAGGTCCCCCACAGGACGATCCGCCTGCCGTCGATCCCGTCGAGCCCGCGCGCGAAGGCGATGGCGGCGTCCCAGTCCTCGTACTGGCGCCGGACGTCCAGGACCTGGCGCGGCTCGCCGTCGCTGTCGCCGAAATGGCGGTAGTCGAACGCGAGCGCCGCGAAGCCCGCGGCCGCGAAGCGCTCGGCCGGGCGGTCGAGGTGCATGTCCCGCACGCCGGTGAACCCGTGGGCGAGGACGACGCACGGCACCGGCGCCCCGCCGTCGCCGGCCGGGCGGCGCAGCGACGCCGCGAGCTCACCGTCCGCGGTGGGGATCCTCACCTCGGTCATCGCCTGGCGCGAGCCTACGGGCGCGGGCCATGCCTGTGCCACCCTTCCGCCCCGTGCCCGACCCCGATCGCTCCGACCTCGACGAGCTCCTCGAGCGGCGCGCGCTGACGCAGGACGCCGCGCGTCCCGACGCCGTCGAGAAGCGGCACGCGGCGGGCGGGCGCACCGCGCGCGAGAACGTGGAGGACCTCGTCGATCCCGGGTCCTTCGTCGAGTACGGGCGCTTCGCCATCGCCGCCCAGCGGCAGCGCCGCGACGTCCAGGACCTCGTCGAGCGCACGCCCGCGGACGGGCTCGTCGCCGGGACGGCGACCGTCGACGGCGGCGCGTGCGCCGTCCTCTCCTACGACTACACCGTGCTGGCCGGCACCCAGGGCGTCCTCGGGCACCGCAAGAAGGACCGGTTGTTCGAGCTCATCGAGCGGATGCGGCTGCCCACCGTCTTCTTCGCCGAGGGCGGCGGCGGGCGGCCGGGCGACACCGACTACCCGGTCGTCTCGGCGCTCGACACCCGCGCGTTCGCGCTGTGGGCGCGGCTGTCGGGCGTGGTCCCCCGCATCGCGGTCGTCCACGGCCGCTGCTTCGCCGGCAACGCCGTGATCGCCGGCTGCTCGGACCTCATCGTCGCGACGGAGAACGTCTCGCTCGGCATGGGCGGCCCGGCGATGATCGAGGGCGGCGGGCTCGGGAAGGTCGACCCCGACGAGGTGGGACCCGCCGACATGCAGACCCGCAACGGCATCATCGACGTCCTGACGAAGGACGAGGAGGAGGCCACGGCGGTCACGAAGCGCCTGCTCTCGTACTTCCAGGGCGCGAAGGAGCCGGGGCCGGAGCCGGATCAGGCCGCGCTGCGCGACATGGTCCCCGAGCGCCAGCGCCGCGCCTACAAGGTCGAGCCGATCGTCGAGACGCTCGCCGACGACGGCTCGGTCACCTTCCTGCGGCCGCGCTTCGCGCCGGAGATGCTGACGGCCCTCGCGCGCATCGAGGGGCGCCCGATCGGCGTCATCGCCAACAACACGATGCACATGGCCGGCGCGATCACGAGCGAGGCCGCCGACAAGGCCGCGCGCTTCATGCAGCTCTGCGACGCGTTCGGGCTCCCGATCCTCTCGCTGGTCGACACGCCGGGGATGATGGTCGGCCCGAAGGCGGAGGCGACCGGGCTCGTCCGGCACACGTCGCGCCTGCTCGTCACCGGCGCTGCGCTGCGCGTGCCGTTCGCGGCGGTGATCCTGCGCCGCGGCTACGGGCTGGGCGCGCAGGCGATGGTCGCCGGGAGCCTGCACGAGCCTCTGCTCACCGTGGCCTGGCCGGCGGCGCACCTCGGCCCGATGGGCCTGGAGGGCGCCGTGAAGCTCGGCTTCCGCAAGGAGCTCGAGGCGATCGGCGACGAGCAGCAGCGCGAGCAGCGCGTGCGCGAGCTGACGCGGCTCGCGGAGGAGAACGCGAAGGCCCTGAACGCAGCCACGCTGTTCGAGCTCGACGACGTGATCGACCCCGCCGAGACGCGCCGGCTGATCGCCTCGACGTTCGCCGCCGCGACCCGGCACGCGGAGCCGGCCCGCGGCCATCGCTTCGTCGACACCTGGTAGCGGATCCGGTTCGGAAAAGGGCCTCGCGCGAGCTAGACTCCAGAACAGCCTCGGAGCAACGTCGGGACGGCGAGGCCCCAGGTGTCTTCGACGCGGTCGGAGTCCCGCCCTCGATGGGGCGACGGACGACTTCCCTTCGGCTCTTCAAGGGAGGTGCTCGTTGGCCACAGACGTCGTGCGTCTCGAACTGCTCGCAGCGGACCCCGCGCTCGCCGAGGGCATCCCCGCCGAGGAGCTCGCCCTCGCCCGCCGGGTGCTCGTCGCCGACGCGTACGAGCTCGCGCCCGGGCCGTGGGAGCCGGACCTCAGCCGGCCCGGCGGCCGCGCCGGCTTCGCGCTGCTGATCCTGCGTGGCGCGATCACCCGCGACGTCGCCCTGGCCGACCGCCATTGCGCCGAGCTGTTCGGGCCGGGAGACGTCGTGCGTCCGGCGAACGCCGGCGAGACGCTCGTGCCGCACGCCGTGTCGTGGTCGGTCGCCGACCAGGCGCTGGTGGCCGTCCTCGACGACCGCTTCTCGGCCGCCGCGCGCCGCTGGCCGTCGCTCAGCGCGCAGCTCACGGCCCGCCTGCTCGACCAGACCGACCGCCTCGCCCTTCGCACCGCGATCTCGCAGCTCGGCCGCGTCGAGGTCCGGGTCCTCGCGCTCCTCTGGCACCTCGCCGACCGCTGGGGCCACGTGACGCCGTACGGCGTGACCGTCCCGCTGCGGTTGACGCACGAGGCGCTCGGCCGGCTCGTCGGTGCGCAGCGCCCCACCGTCACGCTCGCGCTGAGCGACCTCGAGAGCACGGGGAGCGTCACCCGCTCGACGACGCGCGGATGGCTCCTGCAGCGCGACTCGCGCGACCTGCTCGAGCCCGGCGCGGCGCCGGCGGTCATCATGCGTGCCTGACCCGCGACGGTGCCTCTTCCGCGTCGGCGAGGCGCTCCCCGTCCGCGACCTGACGACGTCGACCGACGACAGCTACCCGAGCTTCGCGCCCGACGGCCGCTCCGTCGTCTTCGAACGCGGCGGCGTCCTGCGGGTCGTCGCTACCGGCGGCGGCGCGGCCCGGCGGCTCGTGCGCGGGTCTCAGCCGACCTGGGGCGGCTGAGCGGCCCGGCGCTCGTACGCCTCGATCGCCTCCGACCACGAGCCGAAGCGCAGGCGGACCGTGGTCGCGTGCGGATGGTCGGCGGACGACCCGCGCCAGTCCCGCGCGGCCGGCAGCCGCCCGGTGCGCGCGTGGAAGCGGGCGATCGCGTCGAGCACGTCCTCGGGTCCCCAGCGGCGGCGATGCGGATCGAGCCCGGCCGCCTGCAGCGCGGCGCCGAGCGACCCGAAGTGGTGCCGCACGGTGCCGAGCGCCGGGAGGGCGGCGCCGCCGAGCTCGCTGTGCAGCGGCGGACGGTCGAGCGCGCGGAGCGCCTCCACGATCGACTCGCGGTCCCAGCTGCGGCGGTGCGGCGCGTAGCCGGCGGCCTCGAGCGCGGCGGCCCACGAGCCGAAATGGGTGCGGGCGGTCATGTAGCTCGGCCAGCGGGGGAACTCGCGCGCCCACCGGCTCTCCGGGTCGCTGCTCGGCGCCCACTCCTCGAGGCGCGGCGGCTCGCCGGTCGCCTCGGCCCACGCGCGGATCGCGTCGAGGACCTCCTGGCGCGTGAAGCGCGGCCGCGAGGACTCGCGCGCGGCGCAGCGCGGGCAGCGCTCGGCGGTCACCACCGGCGTGCCGCAGTCGGCGCAGGACCCCGCGCGCAGGTAGTCGCGCACCGTGCGCGGCGACACGCCCAGGACGCCGGCGATCGCTCCGGTGCCCACCCCTGTGCGGGCCATCTCGCGCGCGGCCTCGATGCGCGCGGCGCGCTGCTCGCCGGGCGCGACCTCGCGGTGCGGCGCCAGCCCTGCCGCGTGCAGCGCCTTCGACCAGCGGCCGAAGTAGGCGGAGACGGTCGCCGCGCTCGGCCAGCGCGGGTAGTGCTGCCGCCAGAGACGGACGCGCGGCGAATCGAGCCCGAGGACCGCCGCGGTGGCCGGCGACCACTCGTACGATCGCGGCGGCGAGCCGGTGAGGCGCGTCCAGTCGCGCAGCGCCTCGACGACGCGGTCGGCGTCCCAGGTGCCGCGCGGCGACCAGTGCCTGCGGGCGACGTACGCCTCCCGTGTCGCCGTCATCCTCACCCAGCGTCGCCGCGCGTCGGGGCTCCGGCAACGGGGAGCACCCTGACCTCGCACCCGCGACTTTTCCTGCCGTGCGGCGCACGGAGGAGGCGCGGTCGGTAAACGATCCGGTGTGCTTCGCAGCGCCATCGCACCACTGCTCGAGCGCGAGGACGAGCTGAGCCGGCTCGTCGAGCGGATCGCCGCCGCGCGCGAGGGCCGCGGGACGATGGTCCTCGTCGAGGGCCCGCCCGGGATCGGGAAGACGCGGCTGCTCGACGCGGCGCGCGAGCGAGCGCGGGCGGAGGACATGCTCGTCCTCTCGGCGCGGGCGTCCGAGCTGGACCGGGAGTTCCCGTTCGGGGTCGTACGTCAGCTGTTCGAGCCGCTCGTGGCGGAGGCGCCGCGCGACTCGCCGATGCTTCGCGGCGCCGCCGGACGCGCGGCCTCGCTGCTCGGTGCGGGCGCGCCCGAGGGCGCCGCCGCGCCGCTCGCCCACTTCCACGCCCTGTACTGGCTGACCGCGAACCTGGCCGAGCAGGGGCCGGTGGCGC
>DASZDF010000341.1:0-2031 GCA_035942275.1 Solirubrobacteraceae bacterium
GATCCCGCCCGGCGCGTTCGCGCCCGACGGGCGCTCGCTGCTCGTCCGCCAGTACGGGTACACGGACGGCGGCGCGCTGTCGGAGATCGCCGCGACGATCTTCGACGTCGAGGACGGGACGTTCCGCGACCTCGTCCGCCACCGCTTCTCGGCCGGCGGCAGGACGCCCGGCCCCGAGGCCTGGTCGCCGCGGGGCGACCTGATCGCGGTGGTCCAGGCGCAGGAGCTGCACCTGGTCCACCCGGCGGGAACCGACCTGGGGATCGTGCGTGCAGGATCGCGGGTCCGGGACATGGTCTGGTCGCCCGACGGGTCGCACCTCGCCGTGCAGCGGCTGGGGCGGGTCCGGCCGGGCCCGGTGCGCGAGTACGCACGCGACGTCGTCGTCGTCGCCGCCGAGCCCGGCGCCCGCGCGCGCACGGTGTTCCGGGACATGCGCAAGGACGCGATGCCCGCGTGGTCGCCCGACGGCCGCCGGCGCGCGCTCGTCGACGACTAGCCCAGGACGGCGCGCTCGACGGCGGCGAGCGGCGGCTCGCACGGCACGACCGACTCGGGCTGGTCGAGCGCGGTCTGTGGGTCCTTCAGCCCGTGCCCGGGCAGCACGCACACGACGCGCTCCGCGCCGTCCGCGCCGTGCTTCAGCAGGCCCGCGACCGATGCCGCGCTGGCCGGCTCGCAGAAGACGCCCTCGCGCGCGGCGAGCAGGCGGTAGGCGTCGAGGATCTCGTCGTCGGTGACCGCGCGGATCGCGCCGCGCGACTCGGTCATCGCGGCCATCGCCTCCTCCCAGCGCGCCGGGTTGCCGATGCGGATCGCGCTGGCCACGGTCTCCGGCTTCTCGACGACCCGCCCGTGGACCAGCGGCGCCGCGCCCGCCGCCTGGAACCCGAACAGCCGCGGCGCCGCGCCCGCCTCGCGAAAGCCCTTCCAGTACGCGGTCACGTTGCCCGCGTTCCCGACCGGGATGCACAGCAGGTCCAGCGAGCCCAGCTCGTCGAGCAGCTCGAACGACGCGGTCTTCTGCCCCTCGAGCCGGAACGGGTTGACGCTGTTGACGAGCGCGATCGGGTGCTTGGCGACGAGCTCGCGCACGAGCTGGAGCGCCTGGTCGAAGTTCCCGCGCAGCGCGATCACCCGCGCGCCGTGCATCAGCGCCTGCGCGAGCTTCCCCGCGGCGATCTTCCCCTCGGGCACGATCACCGCGCCGGTGAGGCCGCCCTTGGCCGCGTAGGCCGCCGCGCTGGCGGCCGTGTTGCCCGTCGACGCGCAGATGACCGCCTCGGCCCCCTCGCGCACGGCGGCGGAGACGGCGCACGTCATCCCGCGGTCCTTGAACGAGCCGGTCGGGTTGGCGCCCTCGACCTTCAGCCACACCTCCGCCCCGACGCGGTCCGAGACGAACGGCGCGTGCACGACCGGCGTCGACCCCTCGCCGAGCGTGACGACGGGATCGCCCTCCGCGAACGGCAGGCGGTCGCGGTAGCGCTCGATCAGCCCGGACATCGGCCGCGGAGCCTACGCGAGCGGGCGCTCAGCGCAGCGAGCGCGGCAGGCGGCGCGCCCCGCACAGCGGGTCGTACGGTGTCGGCTCGCCGAAGCCGTCCGGCACCCGCTCGCGCGTGCACACGAGCACGCGGTCGCGCCGGCCGAGGGTCCCGCGCGGGTAGGCGAACGTCACCGACGCCGAGAGCCGCCCCCGCCGCGGCCAGCGGCTCGAGCCCACGCGGCGCCATGCGTCCCACCGCGGGCGCAGCAGGTAGGCGTGGGCGGCCTTGCGGCGGATCTCGGCTTCGCGCGGCGCGAAGAGCGTGGCCCGGACGCGCGGCCGCGGTCCGCCGCCGCCACGGCGCACGATCGTCGAGGCGAAGTCGACCCAGACCGTCGTCGGCTGGGAGACCACGCTGTGGTCGGAAGCGAGCCGGAGCCGCACCTGCACGTTGCGGATCGGCCGCAGCGTGTAGGCGACGAACCCACCGTCGCTGGCCCGGTCCCGCGCGCCCGCCACGAAGACGCCGTCGAACGGCCACA